>NZ_JBYOKU010000003.1:0-257683 GCF_057799175.1 Pseudomonas sp. 14P5.3.2
GGGAAGGCGTTTCGCAGCCGATTTATTTGGCGTCGGCCAAAACCGCTCGCCAACGCCCGGTGCTTCCGTCCACGCTTGCAATGAGCGGGTCGGCAAATCGAAATCATCCCGCCGACCAATCGTATCCAGATCCTGCATCTCGACGCCGAAGGCGATATCCTGCGCCACACTTATCTGTGCAACGGCGCATAACGCTGGAACACCGTGTTCGCCCGAGGCTAAAGGAGTGTTCGAATGACCGAGAAGAAACTGGAAACCACGGTCGACCGCGTCTACCAAGGGATTTACCAGGCGATCAGCAAGCGTTCGCTGCGTCCGGGGATGAAGCTGGGCGAAGCGTCGCTGGCCGAACTGTTCAATGTCAGCCGCACGTCGGTACGCGCCGCGCTCAAGCAACTGGAAGCCGAGGGGCTGGTCACCACCGAACCCAATAAAGGTGCATCGGTGTCGCTGCCGAGCAACGAAGAGATCCGCTCGCTGTTCGAAACCCGTCGGCTGATCGAGATCGGTATGGTCACCGAACTCTGTCGGCGTAAGGACACCGCTGCCATGCAGGTCCTGCGCGAGCACCTGCTACTGGAAGACGCAGCCCACGCGGCGGGCGATCACGAGCAACTGATTTACCTGCTCGGCGAGTTCCACCTCAAACTGGCGCGCAGCCTCAATAACCCGGTGCTGCTCGACTGGTTCCAGAAGCTGATTTCCCGCGCCTCGCTGTACGTCGCCGCGCTGGATGACGACAGCCATGAAGCCTGCCGCGACAACGAACATTTGCGCTTGATCGAATACATTGAAGCGGGTGACCAGAGCGCCGCCATCGAACTGACCTGCACGCATTTGAACGGCATCGAGAAGGCGATTCTCGACGTCGCGGCGAAGATGAAAACTGGCTACCATCCGCTCAAGCACCTGATCGGGGTTTAAAGTCGAATCGGGTGTGAAATCGGCTATAACCTAATGAAACCATTACGGCCGGTGACGCTCGAAACAGACGGGCGTCGCGGCGTTCTGCCGTCGCGATGTATCGGGCAAACACCACAGGACACCGAGTCAATCGATGCAGTTTTTATCCGATAGCCACGGTTGTGAGGGCTGGAAAGGCGAGATGGCCGGGCGCATTTGTGCGTTCGACTGGAGTCAGACCGAACTCGGCCCGCTGGACGCCTGGCCCGCCAGTCTGTGCAGCGCCGTGCAGTTGATGCTGGCGTCCCCCTTGCCGATGGTGATGCTCTGGGGCCGCGCCGGCTACATGATCTACAACGACGCCTACTCGCAGTTTGCCGGTGGCCGCCACCCGTATCTGCTGGGGGTGCCGGTGGAACTGGGCTGGCCGGAAGTCGCCGAATTCAATCGGCATGTGGTCGATACCTGTCTGGCGGGTGGCACCTTGTCGTTTCGCAACAAGGAACTGGTGCTGTTGCGTGATGGCGTGCCCGAAGACGTCTGGATGGATCTGTATTACAGCCCGGTGGCGAACGATGACGGTGTGCCGGCCGGGGTAATGGCGATGGTGGTCGAGACCACCGACCTAGTGCGCTCCGAGCGCCTGCGTCAGGCGGCTGAAGATGCCTATCGCGCCGACAACGAGCGGGTGCGTCTGGCGCTGAATGCCGGAGCCTTGCTTGGCTCGTTTGTCTGGGATGTGAAGAACAATGTGTTGTCGGCGGACGAGCGTTTCGCCCGCACGTTTTCGTATCCACCGGGTCAGGACCTGAGCAATCTGCCGCAGTCCTACTGCGAAGCGCGGATCCACGCGGATGATCTGGCGTGGGTGAACGATCGGGTCAGCCATTCGCTGCAGACCGGTGAGCCCTACAACGCCGAGTACCGGGTACAGCGCCCGGACGGCAGTTATCTGTGGGTGCTGGCCAGCGGCGCCTGCGAGTTCGACGAACACGGTTCGCCGTTTCGATTCCCCGGGGTGTTGATCGACATTCACGAGCGCAAGAACGCCGAAGAGTCCCTGCTCAAATTCACCCGCAACCTCGAACAGCGTGTGGCCGATGAAGTCGGGGCGCGGCTGGCGGCCGAGGAGCAATTGCGTCAGTCGCAGAAGCTCGAAGCCATCGGCGGACTGACCGGCGGCGTGGCCCACGACTTCAACAACCTGCTGCAGGTGATCGCCGGCAATCTGCACCTGCTGGCGCGGCATGAGCCGGACAATGCCAACGTGCAACGGCGGGTTAGCGCGTCGCTGGCGGCGGTCGAGCGTGGGGCCAAGCTGTCGTCGCAATTGCTCGCCTTCGCCCGGCGTCAGCCGTTGTCACCGGCGGTCTGCGATCCACGGCAGATCTTCGATGGTGTCGGCGAACTGCTGCAACGCGCCCTCGGTGAGACCATTCAAATCGACGTGCAGTTGCCGCATGAGCCGTGGCACATCAACGTCGACCGCAATCAACTGGAAAACGCCATTCTGAACCTGGCGATCAACGCCCGGGACGCGATGAAGGGCGAAGGCACCATTGTCCTCAGCGCCGTCAATACTCGGCTGGACAGCAGCTTTTGCACCGGCAAAGGCATCGTTGCCGGCGATTTCGTGCGGGTGATGGTCAGCGATACCGGCGTCGGCATTGCACCGAAAATGCTCGAGCAAGTGTTCGAGCCGTTCTTCACCACCAAGGCCGATGGTCAGGGCACCGGGCTCGGTTTGAGCATGGTGTTCGGCTTCGTCAAACAGAGTGGCGGCCACGTCGAGATCGAAAGCACCGTGGGCGAAGGCACTCGAGTGCAATTGTACTTTCCGCGCAGCCTGCGCCCGATCCTCGAAGAGTCACCGAGCCTCGGCAAGCAGGAGGGTGGCGGCCATGAAACCATTCTGGTGGTCGAGGACAACGACGCGGTGCGCGCCTCGGCCGTGGAGTTGCTGCGCGAAGAGGGTTACCGCGTGCTGACCGCCGGCAATGGCGACGTGGCGATGCAGATGCTGCTGGACGGCGCGAAGGTGGATCTGATTTTCACCGACGTGGTGATGCCGGGGCTGATCAAAAGTTCTGATCTGGCCGCGTGGGCCAAGGTGCAGAGGCCAGCAGTGGCGGTGCTGTTCACCTCCGGCCACACCCGCGACATCATCTCGCGCAACCACCAGTTGAGCCCGGACACGCACTTGCTGGGCAAACCGTATGGCCCGCAGGCGTTGTTGCAGATGATTCGCTCGGTGCTCAGTGCCTGACTGGCTAATTCCCAATTCCCTGTGGAATGGGAGCTTGCTCCCGCTCGGCTGCGCAGCAGTCGTAAACCCGGGAACCGCAGTTTACCTGCCGGGTTGATTCGTCTGGATTTGGGGCCGCTTCGCAGCCCAGCGGGAGCAAGCTCCCTCGCCACAGGTTTTGGGTTCGACTTACATTTTCCGATCAAGGCCCGCCAATGACTTCCAAGCGTAATTCCAAGGCACCCACCGGCATGGTCCGGGTGCGTGGCGCCCGGGAACATAATCTGAAAAACGTCGACGTCGATATCCCCCGTGATGCGCTGGTGGTGTTCACCGGTGTATCCGGTTCGGGCAAGTCGTCGTTGGCCTTTTCGACCTTGTACGCTGAAGCGCAGCGGCGCTATTTCGAGTCGGTGGCGCCGTATGCGCGGCGGCTGATCGACCAGGTTGGCGTGCCGGATGTCGATTCCATCGAAGGCCTGCCGCCCGCCGTGGCCCTGCAACAGCAGCGTGGCACGCCGAGCACGCGTTCGTCGGTGGGCAGCGTGACCACGCTGTCGAGCCTGATCCGCATGCTCTATTCCCGCGCCGGCAGTTACCCGCCGGGTCAGCCGATGCTCTACGCCGAGGATTTTTCGCCGAACACGCCACAGGGTGCGTGCCCCGAGTGCCATGGCCTTGGGCGAGTCTATGAGGTGACCGAGGCGCTGATGGTGCCCGATCCGAACCTGACCATCCGCCAACGCGCCGTGGCCTCCTGGCCGCTGGCCTGGCAAGGGCAGAACCTGCGCGACATCCTCGTGACCATGGGCATCGACGTCGATATTCCCTGGAAGAAACTGCCGAAAAAACAGCGTGACTGGATTCTGTTTACCGAAGAAACCCCGACCGTGCCGGTGTACGCCGGGCTGACCCCGGAAGAAACCCGGGTCGCCCTTAAGCGCAAGATGGAGCCGAGTTATCAGGGCACCTTCACCGGCGCCCGCCGCTACATCCTGCACACCTTCACCCACTCGCAAAGTGCGCTGATGAAGAAGCGTGTTTCGCAGTTCATGCTCGGCAGCCCGTGTCCGTTGTGCGACGGCAAGCGCCTCAAGCGCGAAGCGTTGTCGGTGACCTTTGCCGGTTATGACATCGGTGAACTGTCGCAGATGCCGTTGCTGCAAGTGGCCGAAGTACTGCGGCCAGTCGCAGCTGCAACGTATCTGCAGCAGTCCGAAGAAAGCGGCGAAACCCTCAGTCATGCGCAAACCCGCGAAGCCCGCCAGCAGCGTGTCGCTCATGGTGCCAGCGGCCACACCAGTGCGCCGGACGTGCGCCACACACCGAACCTGTCGCTGGAAAAACGCCTGGCGGCGCAACGGATTGCCGAGGACTTGCTGGAACGGGTCAGCACCCTGACCGATCTGGGGCTGGGTTATCTGGCGCTGGAGCGCAGCACGCCGACGCTGTCGTCCGGCGAGCTGCAGCGTCTGCGTCTGGCGACGCAATTGGGTTCGCAGTTGTTCGGCGTGATCTATGTGCTCGACGAGCCGTCCGCCGGTCTGCATCCGGCCGATGGCGAGGCGCTGTTCGAAGCCTTGCAGCGCTTGAAGGCCGACGGCAATACGCTGTTTGTGGTCGAGCACGATCTGGAAACCATGCGCCGCGCCGACTGGTTGATCGACGTCGGCCCGGCAGCGGGCGAGAAGGGTGGGCAGGTGTTGTACAGCGGCCCGCCGGCCGGGCTGGCCGAGGTTGCAGCGTCGCAGACCCGCGCCTATCTGTTCGCTGATAGCCAGCGGCAGATCCGCACTGTGCGCAAGCCGACCGGGTGGCTGAAACTCGATGGCATCAGCCGCAATAACCTGCACAACCTCAGCGCTGAATTTCCCTTGGGCTGCTTCACCTCGGTGACCGGGGTTTCCGGTTCGGGCAAGTCGAGTCTGGTCAGTCAGGCGTTGCTGGAGCTGGTCGGCGCGCAACTCGGGCGGCCGGTGGTGGAGGACGAGCCGGAAGAACTCAGTCTGGAAGACGATGCGCCACAGACCAGCAGTGGTCAGGTGACAGCGGGGCTGGAGACGATCAAGCGCCTGGTGCAGGTCGATCAAAAACCCATCGGCCGCACGCCACGCTCCAACCTGGCGACCTACACCGGGCTGTTCGACAACGTGCGCAAGCTGTTCGCCGCCACGCCCGAGGCACGGGCGGCGGGGTATGACGCCGGGCAGTTTTCCTTCAACGTCGCCAAGGGCCGCTGCCCGACTTGCGAGGGCGAGGGTTTTGTCAGCGTCGAGTTGCTGTTCATGCCCAGCGTGTATGCGCCGTGCCCGACCTGTCATGGCGCGCGCTACAACCCGCAGACGTTGGCGATTGAGTGGCAAGGCCTGAGCATCGCGCAGGTGTTGCAACTGACCGTGGATGAGGCGGTCGAGGTGTTTGCCGAGCAACCGGGGATTCGCCGTTCGCTGGAGGTGCTGAGGGATATTGGCCTCGGATATCTGCGTCTGGGCCAACCGGCCACCGAGTTGTCGGGGGGTGAAGCGCAGCGGATCAAACTGGCCACCGAGTTGCAGCGCAATCAGCGTGGCGCGACCTTGTATGTGCTGGATGAACCGACCACCGGGCTGCATCCGCGGGACGTCGATCGGTTGTTGGAGCAACTGGATACGCTGGTCACGGCAGGACACACGGTGATCGTGGTCGAGCATGAAATGCGCGTAGTCGCGCAGAGTGACTGGGTGATCGACATCGGCCCGGGGGCCGGGGATCAGGGCGGCAGGATTGTTGTGGCGGGCACCCCGCAGAAAGTCGCAGCGAGCAAGAGGAGCCGCACCGCACCATTTCTGGCCCGGGCCTTGAGCCGATAGCACCCGCCCCATCGCCAGCAGGCTGGCTCCCACAGGTTTTGAGTGTGCACACGGTTGGTGATCAACACAGATCCAGTGTGGGAGCTGGCTTGCCAGCGAAAGCGGTGTGTCAGGCAATGATGATGCTGGATGTACCGACGCCTTCGCGAGCAAGCTCGCTCCCACAGGATTTTGTGGTGTGCTCACGGTAGTTGATCACCACAGATCCAATGTGGGAGCGAGCTTGCTCGCGAAGGCGGTGTGTCAGGCACCATCAAGTGTGCGACGGACCTTGTCCAGCAGTTCGCTTATCTGGAAGGGTTTGACCAGCATATCCATGCCGCTGCCGAGGAACACCTGACGATTGATCGCGGTTTCGGCATAACCGGTCATGAACAGGATCGGCAAGCCGTCACGCCAGCCCCGCGCCACGTCCGCCAGCTCGCGGCCACTCATGCGCGGCAGGCCAACGTCGCTCAGCAGCAGGTTGATCGTCGGGTCATTCTGCAAACGCTCCAGTGCGGTTTCGATATCCGCCGCCTGGGTGCAACGATAACCCGCGTCCTCCAGCACTTCGGTGACGAACATGCGCACCGCCGGCATGTCCTCGACAATCAGCACATGCTCGCCTGAACCCTGCGGGTCGACCACCACCGGAGCAACATCAGCTCCAGTCGGGTCGCTGGTGGCCGGCAGCATGATCGTCACTTCAGTGCCGCGCCGTGCCACGCTGCGAATGTGGGCATCGCCGCCGGACTGGCGGGCGAAACCGTAGATTGTCGACAGTCCCAACCCGGTGCCCTGACCCAGCGGCTTGGTGGTGAAGAACGGGTCAAACACCTTGTCGATCACACTGTGCTCGATGCCGGTGCCGTCATCGCGCACCGACAGTGCGACATAGGCGCCATCGGCCAGGTTCGGATCACCATGGGAATAGGCGGCATAGGTGTTGACCCAGATATTGCCGCCCTTGGGCAGCGCATCCCGGGCGTTGATTACCAGGTTCAGCACCGCGCTTTCCAGTTGCACCGGATCGACCAGGGCAATCGCCGGTTTGCTGGTCAGTTCAAGCTTGAGGGTGATGCGTTCGCCGATGGTACGCACCAGTAATTCTTCCAGTGAGCGCACCTGCTCGTTGATGTCCACCGGTCGCGTGTCCAGCGGCTGTTGGCGGGCGAAAGCCAGCAGGCGATGGGTCAGGGAGGCCGCGCTCATCGCCGAATTGAGTGCCGCTTCGGCGTAGAACTGCACTTTGTCCGGACGCGCATCGGCCATGCGTTTCTGGATCAGTTCGAGGCTGGTGATGATCCCGGTGAGCAGGTTGTTGAAGTCGTGGGCGATGCCGCCGGTGAGCTTGCCCAGCGCGTCCATTTTCTGCACTTGCAGCAGTTGCGCTTCGGCGCGCACCCGCTCGGCGACTTCCTTGGCCAGTTGCGTGGTGGTGTCATCCAGTTGCGCCAGATGCGAGCGCTCGCGATGGCGGTGTTCAGTGACGTCCTCGACAAACACCAGGCTCAACTGCGGCGTGCGGTACGGCGAAATCTGCCACTCGGTTTCGCGGATCTCGCCCTGCACGCGCATGTTCAACGTGCCTTTCCAGCGCTCGCCATCGACCAGCCGCAGGCGCAGCTCATTGAGGATCGCGCCCTGGTCTTCGTCGAAGCATTCGCTCAGGGTTTCGGGGTTGCGATTGTCCTGAATCATCTGCGTGAAGGCGTGGTTGCACTCATGCACCTTCAAGTTGGCATCGAGTACGGCAATTGGCGCCGAGACGTTGACGAAAATCTCGCGGAAACGTGCCTCGCTCTCGCGCAGCGCGTTTTCCGTGTCGCGCACCCGCAGCAGGGTGCGCAGGGTCGCCAGCAAGACGTCCGGGTCCACCGGGTGAATCAGGTAGGCATCGGCGCCGGCGTCGAGGCCGGTGATGATGTCGCCCGTCTGAATCGACGCGGCGGACACGTGGATCACCGGCAGCAACGCAGTGCGTGCATCGGCGCGCAGGATACGCACGATGTCGAAGCCGCTCATGTCCGGCAGGTTGACGTCGAGGATCAGTGCATCAAGTACCTCGCTTGCGATCAGCGCCAGGCCCTCGCTGCCGGTGCCGGCCTCCAGCACTTCGTAGCCATGGCGCTCCAGGCGCCGGCGCAAGGCGTAGCGGGTGGCGACGTTGTCGTCGACGATCAACAGACGGATGTCACGTTTCATCGACGTTCTCCAAGGCGAGCGCCAGTGGAATGATCACGAAAAAGGTCGAGCCGACCCCCGGTGTACTGTCCATCCCGACCTCGCCGCCGAGCAGCGCCGCGAAGCGCTTGCACAGCGACAAGCCGAGGCCGGTGCCGCGCAGGCGTTTCTGCAGTGGCGAGTCGACCTGCGAGAAGTCCTCGAACAATGCACCATGCAGCTCCGGCGCGATACCGATACCGGTGTCGCTGACGGCAAAACGTACTTTGTCCGAGCCTTCAAGTCGCGCCGAAACCCGCACTTCGCCACGTGTGGTGAACTTCAGCGAGTTGGAAATGAAATTGCGCAGGATCTGCGCGAGTTTCTTGTCGTCGGTGTACAGGCGCGGCAGGCCGACCGGTTCTTCGAAGATCAGGTCCACCGCCGAGGCATCGACGATCGGCCGGAACATCCCGCGCAGGGCGGAAAACAGGTCGAACATGTCGAACCACGCCGGGGAAATGGTGATTCGCCCGGCTTCGATCTTCGCCAGATCGAGCAAGTCATCGACCATGTCGCTGAGTTCACGGGCGGCGCTGCTGACGAATGCCACCTGCTTGTGCTGCTCGGGGCTGAGCGGGCCGTCGAGTTCGTCGGCCAGCAAACTGTTGATGCTCAGGATTGAGCCCAGCGGGGTGCGGAACTCATGGCTCATGTACGACAGGAAACGGCTTTTCAGGTCCGAGGCTTGCTTCAGCTCTTCCGCCTGGGTATCGAGTTCGGCGTAGAGCGCCAGCACGCCCTGGTTGGTTTCGTCGAGTTCTTCGCGCAGGGCGGCGGTCTCGCTCTGCAACTGGGCAATCAGCGCAGCCTGCTCGGCGGGGTTCAGGGTTGGCGACTCAGCCATGGGCGGCCTCCAGGGCAACGACCAGCACCGTTACATCGTCGCGCCCGCGACAGAAGTCGCGGTGCAGGACGCTGGCTATCACGGCGGGATGGCGGTGCACCAGGCCGGGGTAGTCTTGAAGATTCCAACGGGACTGCAAGCCGTCGCTGTACATGATCAATAGATGTCCGTTCACGTGAGCATAGTCAAAAGGCTGGGCTTTCCGGTATTGGCCGCCGACGATGCCCGGATGCGAGGCCAGGCCCCGCGACTTGTCGGCGGTGATCAGGCTGGCGCCGATGTTGCCCACGCCAGTAAAGGTCAGGCCGTCGCGGGCGGCATTGAACTGGGCGAACGCGGCGGCGCCGCCACGGCTGCCGATCATGTCGCGGTGCATGTCCTCCATCAGCAGAACCGGGCTGGCGAACGGGGTCGCGGCGAACACCCGCTCGCCGGCCTTGGCCGCGCGCTCGGCATCCTCACCGTGACCGAGGCCGTCGATGATCAGCGCACTGACATTCGCGTCGTTGTACGCCAGATGCCAGGTGTCGCCGCACGCCGGGTCGTTGTGCAACGAGTGCTGGCTGACGCCGTAACGCAGGTCCGGTTGACGGTCGCCGCGCGGGTACAAACGCGCCAGCAGCACCGCGCCACGGGCGTCGGCGTGGACGTCGAAGACTTCGGTCTGCCGCGCCACGGCACCCAGTCCAATGCCCTGGGTGCCACCGGTGGAAAAACCGTCGGTGAGGCAGGCATCGAGGTCAAAGCCCTGAGCACGATCCACCGCGAGCATCTCGATGCCGTACCCGTTGGGGCGCGGCAGCAGGCGCAGGTGAACTTCGCCGCGGCTGGCGTGCTTGAGCACATTGCTGGCCAGTTCGGTGGCAACCAGCGCCACCCGCCCGGCATCGATTGCATCAAAGCCGTGTTGCTCGGCCAGCCGTTGCGCGGTGCGCCGGGCATGGCCGATCTGGCTGCTGTCTTCGATCAGCAGCACCTGGGTCAGCGACCCTGCGATATTCATGTCCATCGGGTGATCGTTATTCGCGTGCCCTTGCCCGGCTCGGTGTCCAGTTCGAACTCCTCGACCAGGCGTTTTGCCCCGGTCAGGCCCAGGCCCATGCCGCTGCCGGAGGTCCAGCCGTCGGTCATCGCCAGTTTGATATCGGCAATACCGGGGCCTTCGTCACGGAACGTCAAGCGCAGACCGACCTTGTGATCTTCATCGAGAATCTGCCAGTCCATGTCGCCGCCGCCACCGTAAACCATGGTGTTGCGGGCCAGTTCGCTGACCGCCGTGACCATTTTGGTCAGGTCGATCAGGCGCATCCCGCATTCGGTGGCCAGTTTGCGGGCGGTCTGGCGTGCGAGCACGACATCCTGCTCGATATGGATGGGTTGAGTACCGCTGCTGCGTACGGTCATTGCCGGTTTACTCGTTCCTGCAGCAGTTTCATCCCGCGCTCGACGTTCAGTGCGGTGCTGACACCCGGCAGGGTCAGGCCGAGTTCGACCAGGGTGATCGCCACCGCCGGCTGCATGCCGACCAGCATGGTTTCGGCGTCCATGATTTTCGACAGGGCGGAAATCGTGCTGATCATCCGGCCAATGAACGAGTCGACCATGTCCAGCGCCGAGATGTCGATCAGCACACCACGCGCCGAGGTGTTGCTGATGCGCTCGGACAAGTCGTCCTGCAACGTGAGGGCGAGCTGGTCATGCATGTCGACCTGAATGGTGACCAGCAGGAACTTGCCCATTTGGAGAATCGGGATACGTTCCATCGGCTCAGACCGCTTGGCCGAGGCTGATGCCCAGGCGGGTGAGGGCGAGTTTCAGTGCGTCGGCCAGGTTCGCCTTGGTCACCACGCCTTGCAGGTCGAGGCCGAGGTGGACGATGGTCTGGGCGATTTGCGGACGTACGCCGCTGATGATGCAGTCGGCACCCATCAGACGAATCGCGGTCACGGTTTTCAGCAGGTGCTGGGCGACCAGCGTGTCGACGGTCGGCACACCGGTGATGTCGATGATGGCGATTTCCGAACCGGTGTCGACAATGCGTTGCAGGAGCGATTCCATCACCACCTGGGTACGTTGCGAATCGAGGGTGCCGATCATTGGCAGCGCCAGCACGCCGTCCCACAGCTTGACCACCGGAGTGGACAGCTCCAGCAGTTCTTCCTGCTGACGCTTGATCACCGCCTCGCGGGATTTCTGGAAGGTGCGGATGGTGTGCAAGCCGAAGGCGTCGAACAACTCGGAAATTTCCCAGAGTTGTTCGGCCAGCAGCGCGGGTTGTTCGCGGTAGTGACTTTGCAGCAGGGAGAACAGCGGGCCTTTGAGGGCGAAGATGAAACTGGCGGTCTGTTGCGAATCCTGACCGAGCAGGGCACGGCTATGGGAGAGCTTTTCGAGGAACTGGCGGGTGGACTCCCAGCCCGGCGCATTGATGTTGGTGCCATTGTCGTCCTGCAGGCCGTTGATCACCAGTTGCAGGAATTCGCTGGTCTGCTGTTGCAGGTCGTGTTCTTTGAGGTTGCGGTTGGCGCCGCTGGCTTCCAGTCCGTTGATCCATTCGCCCAGCAGTTGTGGTTGTTTGTTCTTCATCGCATCGAGTGTGCTGTTCTGCAGTGCTGCCATGTGCCTGTTGCTCCGTAGCGTATTGGGGCCGGTTCTGTAAAAAATGACCGGTGCGAAGTCAGTGACCTTTGCCGTTCGAAATAGTTGTTCGAGTCCGGAAGGATATTTTTGATCTGAGGCATGGAACGCAACGGTATTCTAGTTGGCGAGTTGGCAACCAGCGATGTTTTGAACGTTGGCGCTACCCAGGCTTCGAATCTTCAAGGCCGGCCGGTTTCAGTCGCGCCGGTAGTGAAAAACGAGGTAGCCATGAACGAGCAAACCAAGCAACAACAGAACCAGGGTTCAGAACCGATCAATCGCAACGACCCGGCCATCGACCCGCAAGTGCCGGGCCAGAGCCCGCCAACGCAACCCACGGGTGGTACCGAGCAGGCGCAGAGCGCCGATCCGGCGGTGGATCAGAAGAACAAACACACCGATAACGACAACGAGTTCAGCCCGGGGTTTGAACCTGAGCCAGATCGTCCGAAGCCCGGTGAAGAAACCGATGCCGACATCGACACCGACGGCGGTTAAATCGCCCTGAAACGACAAAAGGCCGCATTCAATGAATGCGGCCTTTTTAGTGTGCAGCGCCCGGTCTATTTGCTCGGGTGTTTGGCCTGCAACTCTTTGGCGGCGGTCAGGTGTTTTTCCAATGCCGGGAGCATTTTCTGCGCAAAGGCCTTCAGCTCGGGGGCGCCTTTGACTTTGTCGTCGGTCACGGTATTGGCCTCTTTCTTGAACAGCTCGATGGTTTCTTCGTGGGCCTTGACCTGGTTGTTGGCGTAGGCCGCATCGAACGATTCATCGCGCATGTCGAGGATCTTTTCCTTGGCCTGCTTGACCAGGGTGGTGGTGTCCGGAACCTTGATGTCATGGGCCTGGGCAATGCTGGCCAGCTCATCGTTGGCCTTGCTGTGGTCAGTGATCATCATGTTGGCGAAGGCCTTGATGTCGGCCGACTGGCTTTTTTCCAGGGCGAGACGGCTGGTTTCGATCTCGGAAATGCCACCGGCTGCGGCGTTGTCGACAAAGCTGTTCGAGGTAGCGGCGAAGGCACTGCCCATGCCGGCGCTCAGGGCGACAGCCAAAACGAGATGACGCAGGTTGAATCCGTCCATTGATGTTTCTCCACACAGGTTTTTGTTGACGTTATGCAATGGAGGGAGTGGAGCGGGAAAAGGTTTGATCGCGTTTCCGACAGGGCGACGAACGGCCACCGCTGGTCTGACAGGAGGTCGACAGAACGGCCCGACCAAGGCCATTCTGATAACTGCCAGCGCAATCGGTCGCGTTGGCTGCCGATCAACTGACGGAGGTGTTCCATGCCGGTGACTCATGACCTGTATCAGGATTTGAAGCTAACGAAGGAAGAGGTCCAGCAAAAACGCACCGAGGATCCGTTTCTGGATGCGCTGATCAACAAGTACTCCCAGGCGGACGCCGAAGTAGTCAAGGCCGAGACGGCGACCTCGGATGCACCCAGCGATGACACACTGAAAAAGCTCAAAGAGAAACGCTTGCAGGTCAAAGACAAGATCGTCGCGCAGTTACAGGCTCGATCCTGACCGTCAGTCGCTTCACCGATCCGCGATGGTGAAATGACTGAACGCAGCCCCCGACCGGCACCTCGAATGTACAGAGTCTTCACTCAGCGACTCTTTGCGAGGTGCCCCATGAACAAACCCAGATTCCCCAGTGAAGAGCAGGGCGGTTTTGACCCGGTTCCCACGCATCCCGAACCCAACAGCCCGGCGCACACCACCACCCACCCCGAAGAGCCGGATGAGGATCTGCCTGAAGACGAAGATCCGGACAAATTCGACAGGTCCGGTAACTGATAGACCGCTATCGCGAGCAGGCTCACTCCTACAACTGGAATGTAATCCCCCTGTGGGAGCGAGCCTGCTCGCGAAGAGACCTGCACATTCAACATCATCGTTGCTTGACACACCGCCTTCGCGAGCAGGCTCGCTCCCACATTGGCCCGGACTCACTTCAACGCATCCGCCAACGGCAACCGCGCCATGTGCGTAGCCTTCAGCGACCCCAGATACAACCAGTCCCCATACTCGCGTGCCGTGGTGATCGGCGAGTAATTTCCGCTGCTGGCGTCCTGCAGATTGGCGATCACCTTGCCCTCAAGATCCAGCCCCAGGACAAACCCGCGTTTCTCCACCGGTTTGGGCAACACCGTCAGCGCGCGCACGATCATCTTGCGTACGAACGGATGCCCGGCGGTGCCATCGAGCAAGGCACTGCGCGGCGCGTAGAGCGCGACCCAGAAGCGGTTGCTGCCGTTGAAGGCGAGGTTGTCCGGCAGGCCGGGCAGGTTGTCGATGAACAGGTCATGGGTGCCAGCCTTGGGCCCCGTCAGCCAGTAGCGGCTGATGCGGTAGGCACCGGTTTCGTTGACCAGCACATAGGCGTCATCCGGGCCGAGGGTCACGCCGTTGGCAAACTCCAGTTTATCGAGGAGTACGCTGGTCTTGCCGGTCTGAAAGTCATAACGCAGCAAACGACCGTCGCCAGCGTGTTCGATGATCGCTTCGCCGTCATGGCCATAGCCCCAGCGGCTGCTGGCGTCGCTGAAATAGGCGTAGTGCCCGGACTTGTCGATCGCCACATCGTCGGTAAAACCGAAGGGCAAGCCATTGGCCTCGGTGGTCAGAGGAATCAATCGACCCTGAGCGTCGAGCGACAGCAGACCTTTGACCGCATCGGCGATCACCAGCAAACCATTGGGATGTCGCGCCAGACCCAGCGGCCGGCCGCCGGTGTCGGTCAGCACCTTGCGCTCCTTGCCATCGAGGCTGGTGCGGATCAGTCGCCCGTCATGCAGGCCGGTGATCAGGAAGTCGCCCTCCAGCAGCAATGCTTCGGGGCCGTCGATGTCGCTCGGGCCTACCTGTTTGGCGGCCTTGAGGCGCTGGTTTTCCGCGTACGGCCCTTCGCTCAGAGACGGCGCCGCTGGCGGCTTCCACGCCACCGGCTGCACCTTGGTCGGCATCAGCAGCAGAAACGCGATGACGAGGATCACCAGCACTGACAGCAGGCGCTTCATGAACGGTGTCCCGTCAGCGCCAAGTGTTTTAACGCCATATCACGCAGGGCCTGCATCGAGGTCGCCGATTCACGTTCGATGCGGCGCTTGAGCAACAAGCGATTGGCAAGGCGCATGCCCAAGCCATCGAATTGGTAATCCAGGGTGCGCACGAACCGCGTGCCATCGGCTTCTGCCGCGCATTCGTAGGTCAGCAGCAGCGATAAACCGTGATCGCCTCGCGCTTTTGCGCACCAGCGTCGACCGGGCAGGTACTCGGTGACCTCCCAGCGCAAATGGCCGGCGCGCCCACCGGCATGAATGTCTTCTTCGAAACGCGCACCGGCATGCAACGGGCCTTGCGGGCCGTCGATTTTCAGCGACGACGGGTGCCATTCGGGCCAGTGGCTGACGTTGGCGGCGTAGCGGAGCACGGCAATCGGCTCGCCAGCGATGTCGATCTGGTGCTGCATGCGGGTCATGGGCGATCTCGAATAGAGCAACGGGGCGGGTTGCGGCTCCCAGTACAGGGTGCCGAACAGGTAATCCATCAGCGGGAAAACGATATTGAAATTGCGTTCCTGCATGCGCTCGCGACGGTGATGCAACTCATGCAGATGACGCATCTGACGGATCCACGGCAGGCGGGTCAGCAGGTTGTGCGGTGGCAAATGCTCGCAGGCGTGAAACACCTCGTAGGCCAGATAGCCCAGCACCATGCAGCCGCCGAACAGCCCGGCGACATTGGTGTTGAGCTGCGCGAGCAGCCACCACAACGGCAGGGTAATGACTAGCGTATGCACCACGATCAGCCAGGCCGGAAACAGAATCACCCGCCAGTCGCGAGCGCCGTCATAGGTCATGTGGCCGGGGGTGAAAAAGCTGTGATGATCGCCGGCGTGCCGGGCGTAGAACAGCTTGGCGAAAGTCTTTTTGTGATGGCCGAGATGGCGATGGACCATGTACACGCCGAAGTTTAAGAACAGCAGGGTCAGCGGCACGCTCAGCCATTCCAGCGGCTGCACCTGATGCGCGCTGCTCCAGAATGTGCCGATCGCCAGCACGCCGAACAGCAGCACGAAGGCGCCGTGCAGCCACGGGTTGTACAACGGATGAATGGCCGCACGGTAGCGGCTGCGGAATGCCTCGGTGGTCTGCCTCACTGCGTTCACCTGTGGGTATTGTTGTTATACCCGGCAGATTAGTCGATCCGGCCGTTTGTGCAGGCCGCACCTTGAGGTCACTTGCGCCATGCTCCGGTGTAAAGCGGCCGATTCAGCTCAACGGGTTCCAGCGTTGCGACCAGTCGTCATCGGTGGCGATCACCTGGCGCAGCAGATCGAAGGCCTGTTGCAGCGTGGCCGAGTCACGTTCGCGGGCGTACACCAGATAGGTCGGGTAACCGAATTCCGGGGCCTTGGTCACCGCTTCCAGCGCCCCGGTTTCCAGATAGCTGCGCACCACGCGCGTGCGGAAGTAGCCGCTGCCGCCATGTTCGAGGATGTATTGCAGGGCCAGCGGGCCGAGGTTGAAACTCAGCGCGGCTTTGGCCTTGTCCGGCAGGGCGGCGTCGTGCTGGCGACGGAAATCCGGACCCCAGTCGATGTAGACGTAGGGATCCGGGCGGTTCGGCGCACGCACCAGAATCAACTTCTCTTCCAACACCTGCTCGACCTGCAGGCCCGGCCAGTATTCGGGCTGATAGACCAGTGCGGCATCGAGCACGCCAAGTTCGAGTTGACGCAGGAGGTTTTCGCCGTCGCGGATTTCCATGCGCAGGGCATGCCCGGGGATCTTCTCGCGCAGTTCGGCGGCCCAACTGAGCATCAACGGATTGCACAGGCTGACTTCGCCGCCGATGTGCAGCACGTTGTGATAACCGTCCAGCAGCGGCAGGTCGCGCCGCGCGGCTTCCCAGGTCTGCACCAGTTGATTGGCATAGACCACGAAGGCTTCGCCATTGGCGGTGAGTTTCGCCCCTGCACGGTTGCGCACGAACAGCGTGCTGCCTAACTGACTTTCAAGTTTCTGCACCCGGGCGGTGATCGCCGTCTGCGTGACGAACAGCTTCTGCGCCGCCGCAGCGAGACTGCCGTGGCGAACGATTTCCAGAAAGGTGCGGGCGAGATCGATGTCCATGGGCGGGCCGGTGTCTGAGGTGCGGGCATTGTAAAGGCAAAAGCCCCTCACCCTAACCCTCTCCCGGAGGGAGAGGGGACTGATTGGGGAATATTGAAGAAATACACCGACTTGAACGATCAGCGTTGAATCCATAATCGACCGAGATATTTCAGGTCGATGCGGGGCGCCAGACACTTTGGTCAGTTCCCTCTCCCTTGGGAGAGGGCCAGGGTGAGGGGAAGGCAGTCACCGCAAAATCAACTGGCCAACTCGGTCGAACGCACCCGCGCCCAGTCTTCCACCAACCGCGCCGGTGTGCCGCAGGCCTTGCGCTTGTAGACGAAGTGGCGGCACTTCTCGGCAAACTGGTTGCGGTTGTAGAGCATGTCTTCCTGCATTTCCTGCAGTTCGTTTTCCCGGCACTGCTGGATCAGCACCTGATCGACCCGCAACTTGCGCTCGCGCACGGCTGCGTAGGTCGGATCGCTCAGCGTTGCGTTGGCCCTCTGCAGCAGCCACAGTGAAAACTCATCCGGGCAGCGCGGACCGATTTCCTGGACCATGCCCAGTTGCAGCGCCTGCGTGGCACTGACCGGCAGACAGGCCTGGGTCAGTTGCTCTGCCATCGCCGGGCCGACGGCGCGGGGCAGGCTGTAGGTCCAGTATTCCGAGCCATACAGGCCCATGCTCTTGTAATGCGGATTGAGCACGATGTCGGCGCGGGCAAACACGATGTCGGCGGCCAGCGCCAGCATCACGCCGCCGGCCCCGGCATTGCCGGTTACGCCGCTGACCACCAGTTGCCGCGCGCTGAGCAGTTCGGCGCAGACATCGTCGATCGCCTGAATATTCGCCCACGCTTCGGCACCCGGGTCCTGCGCAGCCTGGATCACGTTCAGGTGCACACCGTTGGAGAAGCTGCCGCGCCCGCCCTTGATCAACAGCACGCGAGTGTCCCGAGACTTGGCCCAGCGCAGCGCCTCGACCATGCGCTGGCACTGTTCGGTGCTCATCGCGCCGTTGTAGAACTCGAACGTCAGCTCACCGACATGCCCGGATTCGCGATAGCGGATCGGCTGATAGGCCTCGTCGCTGAACGGCTGGCTGGCAATCGACCAGTCGAGGGTCGGTACGTCGGCCAATTGCCCGGCCAGCACATGCCGCGCCGGTTGCTTGAAGGTTTCTTCGCCGGGTAGCGGTTTGCGCCGCAGCGAGCCGATCCACAAGCTGTGATCGCCGGTTGCGACCAGCACCGCGTCGTCATGCACGGCGAGAATCTTGCCGGGAATGCCAGTGCGCTGATCGAGGTGCGCGTCGTACACGTAATACTGCCCGCCGGCCAGACTCGCCAATACCCCGGGCTGGCCGTCGGCGGCGTCGATGCAGCGTTTGATGAAGCGCGAACAGTCGTGCCAGCTGAAGGTACGGTCGTCCTGCTTCATGTTCGGCTGCAAGCGGCCGCGGACTTTGGGGTCGGTGTAATCCAGTGCGACCGGTTGCACGCCGTCGATGAATTTCTCGACCACTTCGCGAATACAGCGAATCGCCGCATCGCTGACCCGACCGTTGTACAGCTCGGACTTGCGCAAGCCCGAGGGCAGATTGAATTCGCAGGTGGCCCAGACCGGGCCGGCGTCCATTTCTTCCACCGCTTGCAGGGCGGTCACGCCCCAGCGCGTCAGTTCATTGCTGATCGCCCAATCCAGCGCGCTGGCGCCACGATCGCCGACGATTCCCGGGTGGATGATCACCACCGGACGCCGGGTATTGCTCCACAGCGCATGCGGCACGCGATCCTTGAGGAACGGGCAGATCACCAGATCGGCGCCGCTGTGTTCGATCTGTTCGCACACCGAGGCTTCATCGGTGAACACCACAACGCTGGGCGAGTGCCCGGCCTGGCGCAGCTCCAGCCAGGCGCGTTGGGTCAGGCCGTTGAATGCCGAGGACAGCAGAATAATCTTCAGTGATCGCATGGTTTTCTTCCTTGAAGGGATAGCCGCGGGCTCCCGGTGAGCCGTCCTTGGCGTTCGATGGAGCGCGCAGATTAGAGAGTGCTTCAGGGCGGGCAACTGACCGGGATCAACGTTGTGTCAGTCAATATTTCTGCGGCGACGGCGCGTCTTATTCTCAATAGTTTGCTTATACTGATTTTTAATTACTTCAAATGTAAGCGGCGCTATTGCACAGTCGCCCCCTGATCTGGAGCCGGACGATCCCGGCAGAACGATGGTTTTTCGCAGCGGGTGGGACCCGTTTCAGGGAGCAAGACATGGGTGATGTTCAAAACCCGCATTACCGGATGATTGGGCAAATGTTCCAAAAGGACTATCGCTGGCTGTGCGCTGCCGTTGGCCGCACGCTGGGTTGCCCGCACAGTGCACAAGACATCGCATCGGAAACCTTCCTACGGGTGTTGGCCCTGCCGGACCCGACCGCCATTCGCGAGCCGCGGGCGTTGCTGACCACCATCGCCCGGCGGCTGGTCTATGAAGGCTGGCGCCGCCAGGACCTGGAACGCGCCTATCTGGAAAGCCTGGCGCTGGCGCCGGAACCGGTGCATCCATCGCCGGAGGAGCGGGCGCTGGTGATCGAGGCGCTGCTGGCGGTCGATCGCCTGCTCAACGGTTTGTCGGCCAAGGCCAAAGCCGCGTTTCTCTACCATCAGCTCGACGGTTTGACCTACAGCGAAATCGGCGAACGGCTGGGGGTTTCCACCAGCCGGGTGCAGCAGTACATGGTCGAGGCCTTCAAGCGTTGCTATCAGGCGATGCAGGCATGAGGCCGGACGAAGCGGTGATCGATGAGGCGGCGCAGTGGATGGCACTGTTGCAGTCCGGCGAGGCCAGCGCAGGCGAGCGTGCCGCGTTCGAAGCGTGGCGCGCGGCCGACCCAAGGCACCAGCGGATCATCGAGCAAATGGGCGGCGGCCTTAACCTGCTGCGTAATCCGACCTTGCGCGGGCTGCCGCGTAACAGCCTGCTGCACAGCCTGAACGCACCGTCGAGTCGACGGCGCTTTCTCAGCGGCAGCTTGAGTGTGCTCGGCATCGCGGTGCTGGCCGGGTTGCTCGGGCGTCGCTACGGCTGGCTGCCGGAAGCCGGAGAACTGGCGACCGGCACCGGCGAACGACGCGATTTCACCCTGGAGGATGGCAGTGCGCTGAGCCTGAATGCGCGGACGCGCGTAGTGACGCAATTCGATGCGGTTCAGCGCTTGTTGGCATTGCGTACGGGCGAGTTGTTGGTGGATGTCGCCAAGGATCCTGCGCGGCCATTCGTGGTCGAGACCGAGCACGGCCGGATGCGTGCGCTGGGGACGAAATTCCTCGTGCAACAAAACGATGATTTCACCCGCCTGGTGATGCTGCACTCGCAGGTCGAAGTGGTTACCGCCGGCGGTGCGCGGCAAGTGGTGGAGGCGGGGGAGAGTCTGCGGTTCAACGCACAGGACATTCTGGCTCTGGAACGCAGTACCGGGCAGGAAAGTGCCTGGGTGCAAGGTCGACTGGAAGTGCGCGACCGACCGTTGAGCGAAGTGATCGACGGCCTGCGCCCATACCGACGCGGCATCCTGCACCTGAGCCCCGAAGTGGCCGATCTGCGCCTGAGCGGTCTCTATCCGCTGGACGATAGCGACCGCACCCTGCAACTGCTGGAGCGCTCGCTGCCAATCCGCGTCACCTGGCACAACCCGTACTGGGTCAGCATCGGTGCACGGTTATAGCGTCATAACTTCTTGGCCTAATCGCCGCCCTATAAAAAGCGCCGGCCCGCTGCTCATTCCCTGCAGACGCCTTCAACAGGGAAGCCCTTGATGATTTCATTCAAACAACAATTACCGCGCCTGACCCTCGCCGCCGCACTGGCGATGGGGTTCGGACCGACAGTGGTTCATGCGCAGGATTCTGCCGCCCAGGTGTACACCTTCGACATCGCCAGCGGCCCGCTCGATGAGGTCCTGCTGGACATCTCGCGTCAGACCGGCGTCCCGATCTCGTTCAGCCAGAATCTGGTGCAAGGCAAACGCAGCAGTGCGGTGCGCGGTGCGTTGGGTGGACGTCAGGCAGTCGAAAAGGCGTTGCTTGGCAGCGGCCTGCAAGTCGAGCAGAGCGCCCAGGGCCTGAGTGTGCGCGAAGGCGAGGCGAACACGCCGGTGGCGGCCAAAGTCAGCGCCGTGGCCCCAGCGACCAGCGCCGATTACCGCATGGAAAAAGTCACCGTCACCGGCTCGCGAATCGCTCGCGCGCAAAGCGATGGTGCGACCCCGGTCAACGTCATCACTCACGAAGAGATGGAAGCGCGCGGCTACAAGAACGTCTACGACGCCCTGGCGACCCAGACGCAAAACACCGGCATGACCCAGGGCGAAGACTATGGCAACACCTGGCAGCCGGCGGCCAGTGCGATCAACCTGCGCGGACTCGGTCCCAATCACACGCTGGTGCTGATCAACGGCCGACGCGTCGCCGATTACCCGACCCCGTACGACGGCAAGGTCAACTTCACCAACTTGGCGAACATTCCCTCGGCGGTCATCGAACGCATCGAAATTCTCAGCAGCGGCGCCTCGGCGATCTACGGTTCGGACGCGATTGCCGGGGTGGTCAACATCATCCTCAAGAAGCAGATCAATGGCATTGACGTCAACCTCAAGGGCGGCACCAGCGAGCGTGGCGGTGGCGACAATCAGCGCCTGCAAATCAGCGGCGGCGGCAGTTGGGGCGACTTCGACGGCTTGTTCGGCCTGGAGCTGACCAACCGCGATCCGATCTGGGCCGACGACCGAGGCTTCATGCAGAGTGGCCCGCTGGCGGACGTCGGTTACCGTCGCGACCTGAGCAACAACCGCTACCTTGGCCCCGGTTGCGGTGCCTATCAAGGCACTTTCGATAACAAGCTGTTGAACAACGGTGGGCGCTGCCGCACCGATCAGATGTACAACGATTACTGGACCATTCAGACGCAAAAGGAAAACTACGACGGCTACACCCGCGGCACGTGGCACTTCAGCGATAGCGGCCAGGTGTTTGCCGACTTGATGTATGGCCTCGATCACATCCAGAACAACACCCGGGGCCCGACCTTCACCTCACCGGATTTCATCAACCAGAACAGCGGCAATCTTGAGCGCTGGTATCGCCGTTACGGAGAAGAGGAAATCGGTGGCCGTACCAGCAACAACAGCAAGTGGACCGACACGTCGTGGACCGGCACCCTCGGCCTCTCGGACAAGATCGCCGACACCGGCTGGAACTACGATCTGGCCGCCAACCGCTCGGAATACCGCAGCGTCAGAACCACGCGCTACACACCGCTGTCATCGATTCAGGATTTCTACCTCGGCCCGCAATTGGGCACACGTAACGGTTACCCGGTGTTCTCTACCGATGCCTCGCGTCTCGATCGCCCACTGACGCCACAGGAATGGGATCAGTTTCGCAGCAACCTGACCCAGAACAGCAAGTCGGTTTCCACCAGCTACAACGCCTCGGTCAACGGCGATCTGTTTGACTTGCCGGCCGGCCCGGTCGGATTTGCCGGTGTGCTGGAGGCGGGCAAGCAGGAATATCGCGTCGACCCGGACGACGGTCTGAATGACGGCACTTTCTATGGCGTGAGCCCGGCACAAAGCTCCGGCGGTTCGCGCAAGCGCTATGCGGCCGGTGGCGAGTTCAGCATTCCGCTGACCGACACCGTGCTGGCCACCGCTGCTGGGCGTTGGGACCAGTACAAATTCAGTGGCCGCAGCGAGCAGCAAAAGACCTATAACCTTGGGCTTGAATGGCGTCCGGTCACCAGCCTGTTGCTGCGCGGCAGCTATGGCACCAGTTTCCGCGCACCGGACCTGAACTACATCTACCAGTCCGACAGCAACGGTTACTACCCGGCGCAGATCGACTACTACGGTTGCAGCCAGGGTGTGCAGGGGGCGTGTGATCGCGGGCGGGTCGACTACACCCAGAGCGGTACCCCGGACCTTGAGTCCGAACGCGGTAAATCCTGGACCTATGGTTTTGTCTGGTCACCGTCGCGCAATTTCGATTTCTCCACCGATTTCTGGCGTGTGGAGATCGACGACCTGCTGACCACCGTCGACGAAAACCGCCTGCTGCAACAAGAGAACGAATGCCGCAACGGCACCCAGGACATCAACTCGGCCAACTGCCAGTCGACCCTGGCGCGCATCGACCGCAACCCGGGCAATGCCGCTATCGATCCCAACCAGTTGCAACGGGTGCGAGTCAATGCGATCAATGCCGCCAGCGAGCGGGTCAGCGGTCTGGACTTCAAGAGCAACATTCGTTGGGGGACCGGCCAGTACGGCGCATTCAGCTCGGCGCTGGGCTACACCCTGGTGCTGTCGCATTTCTACAAGGAGTCGGACGAGGCGCCGACTCAGGACTGGCGCACTTCGCGAACCAATTACGACTGGCGCAGCAAGGTCAACGCCAGTCTGACCTGGGATTACCAGAAAGCCACGGCGACGCTGATGGGCATTCGCTATGGCTCGGTGACCAACGGCGCGGGCGACGGGCGTCTGTCGCCATGGACGGTGTTCAATGCCAGTGCGCGCTACAAGCTCAATGACCGCGCCAGTGTCGGCCTGACCGTGAACAACGTGCTCAACCAGATCAAGCACGATGACTCGGCCGGCTGGCCGTATTACCCGACCGGTAACTATGACCCGTACGGGCGGCAGTGGTGGCTGGATGTGAGTTATCACTTCGGCAGTTGAGCAGGCGTTATTCGTCAGTAACGTCCTACGGAAACAGGTGGGGTTTTCGCATAAGTGGGGATATTTCCGACGACATTCTCAGGTTGGTCGTCGGAAGCGCGATCTATAGCATCGGACATGACATTGAAGTCGTACATGGCCTGGACGCTCAGGCCTCTGATAACGGATGGATCATGCGAACTCATCACCTCGAATACGAAACGCCTGCTTATTCCCATCGCCTTCAATGGCGTGACGATCGTGCCAGATGCCCCGTGGAGGATGTCGCGATGCCCAGCGTCAAGATACCCCGGCTGACGGGTGTGAAGAGGGCCGAGGGCAAACCTGTCGACTTGCTCGTGCATGGCCAGAACATAGGTGACGACGCCTTTCTGATCGTTCAACTTACCGACGAAGGTTTTGAACTGAACGATGTGGTCAACATGCTTTCAACCTCTGAACTGTATCTGCAAGGCGATATGGTCAAACGTATCACCGGCAAGTCGGTCAGAACCGTACGGCGATTACTGAAGGAAGGTAAACCGGTACGGCTTGATCCCCAGCAGAGCGTCGTCGCCTACCAATATGCCTTGGTGCTGGAAAAGGCCATTCACGCCTTCGGGAGGCAGTCACGGGCCGAAGAGTGGCTGCGCAAACCCAGCACCTACCTGAGCGGTCGCGTACCAATGGAGTTTATCCGGCACTCACTGGGATTTCAGATGGTGGAGCAGTATCTGGGGCAGCTGATATACGGGGTTTACCCATGAATCCCTTGCCCTGGGACGAGCATTGGTATGCCTGGCGGCTGGACCCCGAGATTTACGGAGGGACGTGGGACAGCGGGATGGGTTCGAATCTCAATGGTGGCCGATGGAACATACCCGGGCGGCGAGTCGTTTATGCATCAGTCGATCCGTCCTCGGCGATTCTGGAAGTGGCAGCCAATCGCAGTTTTGATGCGCTCGACAGC
Organism: Pseudomonas sp. 14P5.3.2; assembly: GCF_057799175.1. Taxonomy (NCBI): domain Bacteria; kingdom Pseudomonadati; phylum Pseudomonadota; class Gammaproteobacteria; order Pseudomonadales; family Pseudomonadaceae; genus Pseudomonas; species Pseudomonas sp. 14P5.3.2. The sequence continues at coordinate 24,505 of NZ_JBYOKU010000003.1, forward strand.
GAACGTTATGTACTCACGTGCTTTGAGGTCATCAGCGAAGCAAAGGTGAAAATCGTCCAGCCGGAGGAGGTGCCGAATCCTTACTGGTTGAGCCCCGCAAAGCCTTCGCCCAATCAACAACTGTTTGCCGATGCGTTACTCGCTGAGCATCCGTTTGTACTGATCCCCTCGGCGGCGACCCGGCACTCCTGGAATCTGCTGGTGAGCTGCGAATTGGCAGAGGGGCAGTTCAAGATGGTTTCCCAGGAGCGGTTTGGGCTGGATACCCGGTTGCTGAAGGAGAGGGAACTGGCTTGATCCACGCCTGCCATTTTTTGCATAACCTCATCACCCAACGGTCTAAATCGGGCTCTATAAAACGCTGCTGTCCATTGCACATCCCTGCATAAACCAAAACGCAGGGATGGCTGTTCATGATCCATTTTTTACCCGTTCGATCTCGTTTGAGCCTGGCCTTGCTGCTGGCAGTCAACACCTTGCCGGCGGTCGCCGCTGACGAGCCGACAACCCAGCTGCAACGAGTCGAGGTCACCGGCACGGCGATTCGCCGGGTCGATGCTGAAACGGCGGTGCCGGTCACCATTCTGCGAGTTGAAGAACTGCGCGAGCAGGGCGTGACCACCACCGAAGAACTGGTGAGCCGGATTTCCGCAAACCAGTCCTCAGTCGGCTCGGGGCGTTCGGTGGGTTCGAGCAGCGGCGGTGCGTCGTATGCGGATTTGCGCGGCATCGGCCCGAACAAGACCCTGGTGCTGCTCAATGGCCGGCGGCTGAGCAACAACGCGACCAATGCGATCAATGGTTCCGGGGTTGACCTGAATACCATCCCGTTCGCCGCCATCGATCGTGTCGAGGTGCTGCGTGATGGCGCCTCGGCGCTGTACGGCACCGATGCGATCGGTGGGGTGATCAACTTCATCACCAAGACCAGCCTCACCGAAGGGCAGCTCAGCACCAACTACGACACGCCGACCCATGCCGGCGGTGGTGAAAGTCGTAATTTCAGCGGCAGTTGGGGTTTTGGCGATTTGCAGGATGACCGTTTCAACGTGTTCGGCGTGGTCAGTTATGACAAGCAGCAACGCCTGGCTGCCGAGGATCGTGGCTACACCTACAACTATCAGCCTGGACGCGGCCTCGATTACACCTCCGGCACTGCATCACCGGCGAACTGGAGCCAGGGCAGCAACGCCACCAACCCGCTGGCCAGTTCCGGCTGCAACGCCCCGGGCCTGCTGGCGCGCAATGGCATCTGCCGCCAGAGTCTGTGGAACTACCTCGACCTGGTGCCGGAAACCGAGAAGACCTCGGCCTTCGCCAAAGCTACCGGCAAGCTTTCGGACGACCACAACGTCAGCCTCGAATACTTCTGGGCGCGCAACGAAAACCGCACGCAGATCGGTCCCGGCACGTTGATGGGTAACCAGGTCAATCCCGGCACGGCGTTTTATCCCGGCAACGGCATTACCCCAGGCCCGAACAGCTTCGCTCTCGACCCGACGCAGCCGGTCGATGTGAATTGGCGCGAAAGCGCTGTCGGCGCCCGTCAGCATGAAGACGACAACACCGGGCAGCGTTTGCTGCTGAGCTTTGACGGTAGCGTGGTCGGTTGGGACTACAACGTCGGTGCGTCGTACAACCAGAACAAAGTGGTCAATAGTATCGAGGCCGGCTATGTCAACGACCGCGCCGTCAGCGCCGGCATTGCCAATGGCATCATCAACCCGTTCGGTGCGCAGACGGCTGCCGGGCAGGCGCTGCTGGCAGCCAATTCCGTAGACGGCGATTACGGCACGGCGGTCGGCCGCGTGAAGGCGATTGACGGACGTGTCAGCCGCGAAATCGGTGACTGGTTCGGTGCCGGCCCTTCGGCGCTGGCGCTGGGTGGCGAATACCGCAAGGAAGATTTCCATCAGGACTTCGCCCAGTTCGCCGCCGACGTGCAGAGTCTGGGTGTCGACCCCAATGCCAGTGTCGCCGGGGATCGCAGCGTCTCGGCGCAGTACGCCGAGGTCAACGTGCCGGTGCTCGACAGCCTCGAATTGTCCGCCGCCGTGCGCCACGACAAGTACAGCGATTTTGGCAGCACCACCAACCCGAAATACTCGTTCCGCTTCCAGCCGTTCAAGGAACTGGTGGTGCGTGGCGCCTACAGTGAAGGTTTCCGCGCGCCGTCACTGTACGAGTTGTACAACCCCAACTTCACCACATTCACGGTCGCCAACTACAACGACCCTCGGCTGTGCGCAGGCGGCAACCCGAGCAACGGCGGGATCGCCAACCGTGACTGCGCCCAGCAGTTCTACAGCAGAACCGGTGGCAACACTGACCTGAGCCCGGAAACCGCACGCAACGTTACCCTCGGCTTCGTCTATCAGCCGTTCGAACGCCTGACCACCGGGCTGGATTTCTGGTGGATCAACATTGCCAACCAGATCGCGGAGTTCCCGGAATCGGCGGTGTTCGAGAACCCGGAGCTGTATCCGGATCGCCTGATTCGCAAGCCTGACGGTTCCATCGATCACATCGTCACGGGCCTGGCCAACCTCGGCAAGATCAAGACCAATGGTGTCGATGTCAGCTTCGACTACCGTTTGCCGAGCACTCCGTACGGTAACTTCGGGATCGGCCTGCAGGGCACTTATGTCAGTCGGTACGAGTACCAGCAGCAGCTCAAGGGCGACTACATCGACAAGCTCGGCGATTTCCGCGGCGGCGACTTCTCCTCGGCGGGTGCGGTGGCCCGCTGGCACCACAGCCTGACCGGCAGCTGGAACTACGGCCCCTACGGCGTGGCGCTGACCAACCGCTACACCAGCGGCTACCACGACTCCGACCGCGAGACCCACGATTACGTTGGCTCGTACAACGTCTGGGATCTGGCCGGCACCTACACCTGGCGCAAAACGCTGAGCGTAACGCTCGGCGCGAAGAACCTGTTCGATCGTGAGCCACCGTTCAGCAACCAGACCTACACCTTCCAGAGCGGCTACGACCCGAAATACGGCGACCCGTTCGGCCGGACGCTGTACACGCGGGTCAATTACAAGTTCTGAAAATGCCCAGAGGGGGCGGGTTTTAGTCACTTATTGATCTAAAGCCTGCCCTATAAAAATCGCCGGCCTGTTGCACATCACAGGTAGGCAGGACGTTTGGTGACTGTACTGGCGCCTTCGCGAGCAAGCCCGCTCCCACAGGGGAACAGCGGTGAGCACAACTTCCTTATGGGAGCGGGCTTGCTCGCGAAGAGGCCAGTAGCAACACCGTGCAAAAAGGATCTGCCAATGCTATCCAGGCTCATTCTGTTCAGCGCTTTTGCGCTGTTAAGCCCATTCAGTTGGGCCGCCCCGCAACCCGCCCTCACGGTCTACGGCGAAGCCCCCAAATACGCCCCGGACTTTCAACACCTGGCCTACGCTAACCCCAACGCTCCCAAGGGCGGAACGTTGCGCCGCTCTTCACTGGAAAGCGGCCCGTTCGATCACCTGATTCCCTACATCGACAAAGGCACCGGCGTCGCCGACATCGACGGCTGGCTCTACGCGCCGCTGGCCTATCGCAGCAAGGACGAACCCTACAGCGTCTACGGCCTGGTGGCGCAGCAGATGGAACTGGCTGCAGATCGCCGCTGGCTGCGCTTCTACCTCAACCCCAACGCGCGCTTCGACGACGGCACGCCGATCACCGCGCAAGACGTGCGTTACACCTTCGAGCTGTTCACCACTCAGGGCAGCCTCAAATATCGCCAGCAGTTTCGTGATGTCGCCGACGTCGTGGTGGAGTCGCCGACACAAGTGCGCTTCAACTTCAAGAACAACGACAGCCGCACCTTGCCGCTGGATCTGGCGACGCTGCCGGTGTTGCCCGAGCACTGGTGGCGTACGCGCAATTTCGCCGAGGGCGCCGGTTTCGAGATCCCGCCGGGCAGTGGCCCGTACCGGATCAGCGCCGTGGATGCCGGGCGCAGTGTGAAGTTTCAGCGTGTTGCCGACTGGTGGGCCAAGGATCTGCCGATCACTCGCGGCCTCTATAACTTCGATCACTTGAGCGTGGAGTTCTTCGCCGATACCGATGTTGCAAGGCAGGTGCTCAAGGCTGGCGGCTTCGACTATAACCGCGAATTTTCCGCGACCAGTTACACCATCGGCTATGCCGGGGCGGCGCTGGAGCAGGGCAGATTGCTTCGCGAACATCTGGCGCCGGGGGCCGCGCAGGGCTCGCAAGGGTTCGCGTTCAATCTGCAGAAACCGCTGTTTCAGGATCGCCGCGTACGTCAGGCGATTGCCATGCTCTGGGATTTCGAATGGAGCAATCGGCAAATGATGCGCAGCATGTACCTGCGCCAGCGCAGTTACTTCTCGCACAGTGCGTTGTCGGCCACCGAGTTACCGGATGCCGAGGAGCTGAAAATCCTCGAACCGTGGCGCGGCAAGATCCCCGACGAGGTGTTTACCCAAGTCTTCGAAGCGCCGAAAACCGACGGCAGCGGCAACATCCGCGCCGAGCAGTTGCAGGCCTTGAAGCTGCTGGAAGCCGCCGGCTGGAAACCCCGTGGTGATCAGTTGGTGAATGCCAATGGCGAGCCGCTGCAGTTCACTTTTCTCAACGGTCAGAAGGGCTTTGAACGGCTGCTGCTGCCGTTCAAGCGCAACCTGGCGCAGATCGGCATCGGCTTCGATATTCGTCAGGTCGACACCGCGCAATACACCAACCGCGTGCGCAATCGCGACTACGACATGATCGTCGTCGGCTACCCGGTGAGTCAGGCGCCGGGGCGCGAGATGTTCAATTACTTTGGCTCCGACGGCGCCGATGATCCCGGCTCGAACAACTACATGGTGCTGCGCGATCCGGCCGTCGATGCCCTGCTCGAAGGTCTGGTGCAGGCCGACAATCGCGAAAGCCTGCTGCGCCATGCCCATGCCTTGGATCGGGTGTTGCAGTGGGGCTATTACTGGATCCCCAATTACTACCCGCCGGGGATTTCCACGGTGTGGTGGAACCGTTTCGGCCGCCCGGCGACGGCGCCGTTGTACGACGCCGGACTCGACACCTGGTGGGAAATCAGCCCGACCGCGCTGACGGCCGTGCAGATGCAGCAACAGCAAAAGGAGTACGCCCATGTGGGGTTATAGCCTGCGGCGCCTGCTGCTGATCGTGCCGACTTTGCTGGCGATTCTGCTGGTCAATTTTGTCATCGTGCAGGCCGCGCCGGGTGGCCCGGTGGAACAGGCGATTGCCCGGTTGCAGGGCATTGGTGTCGGCGCGGCGGTGGGCGGTGGCCATGTCGAAACCATTGGAGGCGAATCCCGCGCCACCCGGGGTCTCGACCCGAAACTGGTGGCCGACATCGAACGTCAGTACGGCTTCGACAAGCCGGCCGGTGAGCGCCTGTGGCTGATGCTCAAAAGCTACGCGCAGCTGGATTTCGGTCAGAGCTTTTTTCGCGGTGCCAGCGTCACCGAACTGATCTGGCAGAAGCTGCCAGTGACCTTGTCGCTGGGCTTGTGGGCCACGTTGATCACTTATCTGGTGTCGATTCCGCTGGGTATCCGCAAGGCCGTGCACAACGGATCGGCGTTCGATGTCTGGAGCAGCGTGGCGATCATCATCGGCTACGCGATGCCGGGTTTTCTGTTCGCACTGCTGCTGATCATCGTGTTCGCCGGCGGCACCGCGCTGGACTGGTTTCCGGTGCGCGGGCTGGTCTCGGACAACTTCGCGGAGCTGTCACCGTGGGGCAAAGTGGCCGATTACTTCTGGCATCTGGTGCTGCCGGTCACGGCGCTGGTCATCGGCGGATTCGCCACGCTGACGATCCTTACCAAGAACAGTTTTCTCAACGAGATCTCGCGCTTGTACGTGGTGACGGCGCGGGCCAAGGGCCTCAGTCAGCGTCAGGTTTTATACGGTCATGTGTTTCGCAACGCGATGCTGCTGGTGGTCGCGGGGCTGCCGCAAGCACTGGTGACGGTGTTTTTCGGCGGTTCGTTGCTGATCGAAGTGATCTTCTCGCTCGATGGCCTCGGCCGTCTCAGCTACGAGGCGGCCGTGTCGCGAGACTACCCGGTGGTGTTCGGTTCGCTGTTCATCTTCACCCTGTTCGGCCTGCTGATAAAACTGCTCGGCGACCTGTGCTACACGCTGGTCGACCCGCGCATCGACTTCACCGCGAGGACTGCCTGATGTTGACTCTATCTGCCATCGGACAGCGCCGTTGGACGCGGTTCAAGGCCCATCGGCGTGGCTGGTGGTCACTGTGGCTGTTTTTGCTGCTGTTTGGCCTGAGCCTGGGCGGCGAGCTGATCGCCAATGACAAACCGCTAATGGTCGAGTATCAGGGCCAGTGGTACTTCCCGGCATTCAAGCGCTACACCGAGCAGGATTTCGGCGGCGAACTGCCGTTCCAGCCGGACTATCGCAGCGCGCAGGTGCGGCAACTGATCGAGGGGCAGGGCGGGCGGATGTGGTTTGCGCCGATCCCGTTCGGTTTCGATACGGTGAATTACGACCTGACTGAACCGGCACCGAGTCCACCGAGCAGCGAGAACTGGCTGGGCACCGACGATCAGGCGCGGGATGTGCTGGCGCGGGTGATCTTCGGTACGCGGGTGTCGCTGCTGTTTGCCCTTGCGCTGACCGCCGCCAGTGCGCTGATCGGCATTGCTGCCGGGGCCTTGCAAGGCTATTACGGCGGCTGGGTCGATCTGCTCGGGCAGCGGTTGCTGGAGGTGTGGTCGGGGCTGCCGGTGTTGTATCTGCTGATCATCCTGTCCGGGTTCGTCGAGCCGAATTTCTGGTGGCTGTTGGGGATCATGGCGCTGTTTTCCTGGCTGAGTCTGGTCGATGTGGTGCGCGCCGAGTTCCTGCGCAGCCGCGGTCTGGAATACGTGAAAGCCGCGCGGGCGCTGGGGGTTGGCGATGCGCAGGTGATCAGCCGTCACATCTTGCCCAATGCCATGAGTGCGACCCTGACCTATTTGCCGTTCATTCTTACCGGAGCGATTGCGACCTTGTCGGCGCTGGATTTTCTCGGTTTCGGCATGCCCGCCGGCAGCGCTTCATTGGGCGAACTGATCGGTCAGGGCAAGAGCAATCTGCAAGCGCCGTGGTTGGGGCTGACGGCTTTTTTTGCGTTGGCGCTGATTCTTTCTCTGTTGGTGTTCATCGGCGAGGCTTGCCGAGATGCGTTTGATCCAAGGACTTGAGATGAACGATAACCTGATTGAAATCCGCGATCTGCGTGTGGCATTCAACGGCCAGCCAGTGGTGCATGGCATCGACCTCGATATTCGTCCGGGCGAATGCCTGGCGCTGGTCGGGGAGTCTGGCTCCGGCAAATCGGTGACCGCCCACAGCATCCTGCAATTGCTTGACCCGAACATCACGCGGATCGATGGCAGCATTCGTTATGCCGGTGAAGAGCTGCTCGGTGTGCATGAGCGCTATCTGCGGCAGTTACGAGGCAACCGGATCGCGATGATTTTTCAGGAGCCGATGAGTTCGCTGAATCCGCTGCACACCATTGAGCGGCAACTCGGTGAGAGCCTGGCGCTGCACAAAGGCCTGGCGGGCGCGCAAGCCCGTGAGCGCATTCTTGAGTTGCTGGAGCTGGTGGGGATTCAGAAGCCGCGCGAACGGCTCAAGGCCTATCCGCATCAACTCTCCGGAGGTCAACGCCAGCGGGTGATGATTGCCATGGCGCTGGCCTGTGAGCCGCAACTGCTGATCGCCGACGAGCCGACCACGGCGCTGGATGTGACGGTGCAGCGCAGGATTCTGTTGCTGCTCAAAGAGTTGCAGCAGCGGCTCGGCATGGCGCTGCTGATCATCAGCCATGATCTGAATCTGGTGCGCACCATCGCACAGCGGGTGGCGGTGATGCGCAGTGGGCGGATCGTCGAGCAGGCGCCGTGCGAGCAACTGTTCCGTGCGCCGCAGCATCCCTACAGCATCGAGTTGCTCAACGCCGAGCCGGGGGGCGAAGCACTGTGCCGGGATGTGGCGCAGGATTTGTTGCAGGTGCGCGATCTGCATGTGCGCTTTCGCCTGGGTGGTGGCTGGCTGCGGCCGAAGACCTGGCTGGAGGCGGTCAAGGGCATCGATTTGAATCTGCAGCGCGGCAAAACCTTGGGGATTGTTGGTGAGTCGGGGTCGGGCAAGTCGACCTTGGGCCAGGCGATTTTGCGGCTGATCGACGCCGAGGGCAGCATTCGCTTTGCAGGTGAGGCGCTGGAGCAGTTGAGTGGCAAGCAGCTGCGGCCGCTACGCAAACGCCTGCAAGTGGTGTTTCAGGATCCGTTCGGCAGCCTCAGTCCGCGTCTGTGCGTGGCGCAGATCATTGCCGAAGGCTTGCAGGTGCACAGTGATTTGAATGCTGCCGAGCGTGAGCAGGCGGTGATCGATGTGCTGCGTGAAGTCGGGCTTGATCCGGCCACCCGTCATCGCTATCCCCACGAGTTTTCCGGTGGCCAGCGCCAACGGATTGCCATCGCCCGGGCGCTGGTGCTCAAGCCGGATTTGATCTTGCTCGATGAGCCGACCTCGGCGCTGGATCGCACGGTGCAAAAACAGATCGTTGCTTTATTGCGGCGACTGCAGGAAGAGCATGGTCTGACTTATCTGTTCATCAGCCATGACCTGGCGGTGGTGCGAGCGTTGGCCCATGACTTGATTGTAATGAAGGAGGGTGAGGTGTTGGAGCGTGGCGAGACCAATGTGCTGTTCAGCGATGCGCAGCATCCCTATACGCAGGAACTGCTGGCGGCATCATTTGCTGGGTGATGACAGTTCCAACGTAGAAGAAAGTGCATGCTGCAGTTTATGGAGCACCACGTGACCCATGTGGGAGGGGGCTTGCTCCCGAAAGCGGTGTGCCAGGCGGCAAACGTTGTGGCTGATCCCACGCCTTCGGGAGCAAGCCCCCTCCCACCTATGGCCTGTTTATGACGAAACCTGGGAGCCAGACGCAAAAATCCCGCCACAGGGGCGGGATTTTCTTCAAACCGAACCAAGTCTTACGACGGGAACAGCTCGGACAGCTTCATCGACAGCATCATGTCGCCTTCAACGCGCAGCTTGCCGCCCATGAACGCTTGCATGCCGTCGGTTTCACCGCTGACGATGTCTTTCAGAGTTGCGCTGTCCAGTACCAGCGTGCAGTTGGCGTCGGCGTTTTCACCTTCCTGGATGTCGCAAGTACCGTCTTTGACGATCAGCGCGTAGTGCTTGTCTTCGTCGGTGATGTTGAAACCGAAAACCAGATCCAGACCGGCAGCAGCGGCTGGGTTGAACTTGGCTTGCATCGCTTTTACGGCATCAGCTACGGAGGTCATGGTTCGATCCTTTCTTGGGTAATAAGCGCTGGTTGATTACAGCACGGGTCACAGTTATCCGGACTCAGCGGAAAGTGATGAGTTCCGGAGCCTTCAGCAGTTGCAGATGTGCGTGACTGTTGAAGGAAGCCAAAGCCACCTCGCGACCGCGGAACTTCAGCTGGTTGAGCGAGGTGTTGACGATTTGCCAATTCAGTTCAAAGGCCTGCCGGGCAGGCATTTGGGTAATCAGGTGGAGCAGGGCGGTGATGGTGCCGCCGGAGGTGAACACGGCGATTTTCTGGTTGCCGTCGGCCTGTTCGAGGATCCGGTGCAGTCCGCCCTGTACTCGCTCGACGAAACCCAGCCAGCTTTCCAGCCCGGGGGTGTCGTAGGTGCCTGCCAGCCAGCGCTCGATGACCAGGGCGAAGATGCGCTGGAATTCGGCGCGGTTTTGCGCCGCGTTGCGCAGGATGTCGACGGCTTCCGGCTCGTCCGCCAGCATGGCGGGGATCAGGGCGCGGATGATCGCGTCGGCATCGAACTCGTTGAACGCGGAGTCGGTCTCCAGCGTCGGTACCGACAGGCCCTTGGCGGTGAACTGCTCCAGCGCGCTGGTGGCCGTGTGTTGCTGACGACGCAGGTCGCCCGCCAGGCAGCGATCGAAACGGATTCCCAGCTCGGCGAGGTGCTGGCCAAGGACTTCTGCCTGGCGCACACCGATCGGCGACAGGACGTCATAGTCGTCTGCACCAAAGGAGGCCTGGCCATGTCGAATCAAATAGATGCTGCCCACGTCCGCGTCATCCCGGTACGTTGAAGGTTGTGGCGAGGTTATGAGGATGAGGAAGTGCTGTCAATGAAAAAACATACGCTTGTTTGAAATGCCCGTTACAGGCCTGTTGCCAGAGGTTTCACGGCTGGTCGACGGGCCGACGCATGGGTATGCTGGAGCCATCCCGCGCGTGTTTCGTGTCCGCGCATTGTTTTAAGGAGTCTCTGTGGAGTTTTTGTCCGAATACGCCAGCTTCCTGGCCAAAACCGTGACCCTGGTCGTTGCCATTCTGGTGGTCCTGGCCAGTTTCGCTGCATTGCGCAGCAAGGGCCGGCGCAAGTCGGCGGGTCAGCTGCAGGTCAGCAAGCTCAACGATTTCTATAAAGGGCTGCGTGAGCGCCTGGAGCAGACCCTGCTCGACAAGGATCAGCTCAAGGCCTTGCGCAAGGGCCAGGCCAAGGCTGAGAAAGGCGAGAAGAAGCAGAAGAGTAAAACCGAGAGCAAATCCCGGGTGTTCGTGCTCGATTTCGACGGTGACATCAAAGCGTCGGCCACCGAGAGCCTGCGTCACGAAATCACCGCACTGCTGACTCTCGCCACACCAAAGGACGAAGTGGTACTGCGTCTGGAAAGTGGCGGCGGCATGGTTCACAGCTACGGCCTGGCGTCGTCGCAACTGGCGCGTATCCGCGAGGCCGGCGTGCCGCTGACCGTGTGCATCGACAAGGTCGCGGCCAGCGGCGGTTACATGATGGCCTGCATTGGCGAGAAGATCATCAGCGCACCGTTCGCGATCCTCGGTTCGATCGGCGTCGTCGCGCAGTTGCCCAACGTCAATCGCCTGCTGAAAAAGCACGACATCGACTTTGAAGTGCTGACTGCCGGTGAATACAAGCGCACCCTGACCGTGTTTGGCGAAAATACCGAAAAGGGCCGCGAGAAATTCCAGGAAGACCTGGACATTACTCATCAACTGTTCAAGAACTTCGTCGCCCGCTACCGCCCGCAGCTGGCCATCGACGAGGTCGCCACCGGTGAGGTCTGGCTCGGTGTCGCGGCGCTGGACAAACAGCTGGTGGACGAACTCAAGACCAGCGACGAGTACCTCGCCGACCGGGCAAAAAAGGCAGAGGTCTACCACCTGCACTACGCCGAACGCAAAAGCCTGCAGGAACGCATCGGCATGGCGGCCAGCGGTTCGGTGGATCGCGTGTTGCTGAACTGGTGGAGTCGTCTGACCCAGCAACGTTTCTGGTAATGCACTAAAACAATAGCCCCGTTCTCTGTCCTGCCGAGAACGGGGCTGTTTTGTTTTTTGGCGGTATATATGTATTTCTCGAGTTCGAATTGTTGATTCGAACCTCGCTGTTTTTATCGACTATTCACGCTTTTATATAAGGCAGCGCTCGGTAAGCTGGTGATACTTTTCAGCTGTCGAGTGTTCAATATGTCCTCTTTGTCGGTTCGTGATGCCATTCCTGTTTTGACGCCTGAACAGAAAGGCCTGTTTTTCGAGTTAATTAAAAACAATACACCGGACTGGTTGTTGGCGGCTCCCGGTGAGTTGCGTCATAAGCTCTATCAAAGCTTGATTGCCAGTCATCGCTCTCAGAGTGAAACCGGCAAGTCGCTGAGTAGCCTGAAGTCACCGCAAAGCTTCTGTGCGCCGCTGCTTGCCAAGGCGATGGCTGACAAGTTGGGTGAACCGCTGGATATCAATGGGGTGATCTTTCAGCACGTACGCTCGACCTCCAGCCTGCTGGGGCTGCGCAGGAAACTGGTATTGCCGATCGACCGTGATCTGTTGAGCGCCGCCTGTGAAAACTTTGAAGCAAGTGAAACCCAGGCGACAAATTACAACGAAACTTCGCTGATTTATATTCCCGAAAAGATAACCGGGCGCGAACCTCGGATATTGCCGCTACAACCACACGAATTTGCAACGCTGTGTCGGACTCTGGATCTGGGCAAGCAGTATCAGACGCATCTTCGGGCAGTATTCGATGTTGATGCTGAAGTTAATCCATTGCGCAACAAGTGCATTGCCAATTGGCGGAATCGATTTGATGTGGAAAGACATTTGGCACTGATGAAAAAATACATCAGTGCGGATGTACATCAGATGTTGCAGGCAGTAACAACTAACCACAGTCCAATCAAACTTGGCCATAATACCCTGGGTTATCAGGGGCTGCAGATGTTCGGGGTGACGCTGGGCGGCGCGCTGTTCATCGGGCCGGTCAGTGAACACGCCGACGACGACTACCGTTGCGTGGTCTACCTGCCGGGCGATCCATTACACCCGCTGAAGGAGTACGCCTCCTTCAGCGATTTCGAGAGGGAGTTGAGCGAGCGCCTGAAAAAGACGGCGTTCCGCAAGTTCTTCACTCGCTATATCAAGGTCCGTGAGCGCTTGCTCTGGGAGACAGAACTCGATGCCCGCCTGTATCCGCGCAGCAATTCGATGCTGCCACATGCCTCCGGCTATATCACGTTGTCCGGCATCGATTTCGCCGGTGATCCGTTCAGCATGACGTACCGCCAACATGCCGAGCAGACCCTGGCGGATGCCCGGCTGATGGTGGTTCCCACCGACGATGAAGACGAAAAAACCCGGCTGGCCCGACTGGATACCTACAAGACGATCGGCGTCGATCTGCTGCTGATGGCCGCATCGTTTATTCCCGTGCTGGGCGAAGTGTTGCTGGCAGCTACCGCGGTGCAGTTGCTCTGGACCGTCTATGAGGGCATTTCCAGCTGGACCCGGGGCGAGAAGGAGCAGGCAACGGATCACTTTTTCGATGTGGTCGAGAACCTGATCCTGCTGGCGGCGTTCGCGGCGGGAACACGGGCCGCGGGCGCCACGTTCAGAGTCGTTCGGTCATCGGCGTTCATCAAACGCTTGCGCATGATCAGCCTGCCCGCAGGCCAGGCCCGCTTGTGGAAGCCTGACCTGAGCGCCTATCGCCAGCAGCGCCTGCTGCCACAAGGCTTGCCACCCGATGAGCGCGGTTTGCGCTGGGTCGAAGGCCAGGCGTTCCTCACCCTGGACGCGCACCATTATGCCGTGCGCCCCAGGCCGCAGACCGAGTTGTGGGAAGTCCTGGCGCCGTCCGAGGTCGCCAACCGTTATTCGCCGGTGCTCGAAACCAATGGCAGCGGCGCCTGGCGCCATGACACCGAACTGGTGCAGGAGTGGGATCGCCTGACGCTGTTTCGCCGCTTCGGTTTTACCCGGGAACGAATCCCGGACGACGCCGCGTTGCGAGCCCTTGCCGTAAGCGGTGTCGAGGACAGCGTCCTGCGCCAGATTCACATTGATAACGGCCATCCTCCGGCGCTGCTCATCGATACGGTCCGGCGGTTTCGCGCCGACGCGACGGTGACTGAGTTTTTCGATCATTTGCAGACTCCGGCATCCGCGCCATTGGCAGACCCTGATCTGCAACTGCAGGTGCTCACGACATTGGCGGGCTGGCCGGCCGACAGCGCTATACAAGTCGTCGACTCGGCAGGAATCCGGGGCAATGTCTACGGCGCACCAACGGCCACGACTTCCTTGCGAATCACCCAACAGGCACTGGACAAGGGCCAACTGTATTCATGGCTGTTGTCGACCCTCGAAACCCGGCAGCGTGAGACTCTGCTTGGTCTGACGACCACGGATGCGGGAGAGCAAAGCCGCAAGCTCCTGCAAATTGTCAGTGAGCAAGCTGAAAGCCTGCGGGTGCAACTGTTCCAGCGGGTCTACCGACGCAGCGAAGCAGCGAGCAATGGCCGAGCGCAATTGCTGCTCGACAGGTTTGCCGATCTGCCGGCCAGCGTGGCCGAAGAACTGGTGGGCGACGCATTGATTGGCGAGGCGCAGGAGCTGGATGCCGGCCGTATACCATTGCGTCTGGCACAGGAGGTGCGGCGTTATTTGCAGGCTATCGCGGTCTGTCGCGCCTATGAAGGCCTGTATCTGGACAGTGGCGGTGGTTACGACACCAACCGCCTGGTGCTCGACACCCTTGAGCACCTGCCAGGCTGGTCGGGCACCCCGTTGATTGAAATTCTCGAATGGTCGGGCAGCTACGGTAACGTCGCCTCGATCGGCCCGGTCGACGCCCGCGAACGAATGCTGGTCAATGTGCTGGCAGACCGGGTCAGCGTCTTCGATGGCACCGAGCATCCCCTGACTGAATTTGCCGGACGCACCCGCGCACATTATTTTCAGGCGCTCTGGCACGGACTGTCGGCGCCGCGCAAAACCGCACTGGGCTTGCTGGCGGATGCCGGGGCCGAGGTGCTGCGCGAGAATATTACCCGGCTTGCTCTCCAGCGACGCATGACCTTTGCCGTGGCCATGGGCGATCGGCCCGGCGATTTTTCGCCGATGGGCCTGGCAGACCGTTCGCCGGCAGGGCCTGGTGCTCGCTCAAGTGCCAACATTTCAATCGCGGCGCGGCGTGCGCAGGAACTCTACCCGGCGTACGCTCCCGAGCAGATCCAGGCACTGCTCGCCACCCTGGGCAGCGACGAGATCGCGATTCTGATGAAGCTGGAAAAGCTGCGCCTGGAGTTTCTCGGCATCCGCGAAACCTTGAGTCGCTGGGTGAGCGGGCAAACCTGGAGTGCCGGTACCGATCGCGTATGGCAACTCGTGCCACAGTCAGCCAAGCTGCGCGCCATGCGCACCATCATCCGCAGTTGGCGCAAGGAGCCCGGACGGCCCGGTGACGGATTGCCCGACAGCTTGTGCCTGGCGCCAGAGCCTCTGGGCGAGTTGCCGCTGATCGTCGGCGATTTCAGCCACGTCACCCATCTGGTGATGGACGGCGTGGCGCCTACGCTGGGGTTCAACGCTTTTTTGCAGAATTTCAGTCATCTGCGCAGCCTCTCGCTGCGGGAAAATGACCTGACGCAGCTGCCTCCGGCCCTGAACAACATGGCTTGGCTGACGGAGCTGGACCTGAGCAACAACCAGCTGCATTTGTCGTCCGTTTCAGCGTCTGCGCTTGAGCAACTGACCAGGTTGCGCGTACTTGACCTGGACCTGAATCCGCATCTTTCGCACGCCCCCGACGTCAGCTTGCTGGCTGATCTGGAAAGCCTGAAGTTGCGTGGCTGCGCCCTTGAGCAATGGCCTCGGGGCATTGCCGGATTGGCGCGGTTGCGTCTGCTTGATCTGCGCGACAACCAGATCACCGCGCTGCCAGCGGCGGCGTTCGATGGGCCGGCAGCGCTCAGTCGCGCCACCCGGCTGCATGGCAATCCGCTGTCGGCGGAAACGCTGCAACAGATTGCGACGTATCAGCAGGCGAACGGCGTCAGTTTCGGCGTGACGATTCCGACCTATCAGCGCTTGTCGCAACTGAGCGTGGCGTTTGATGGCCAGAGCGCGCGCTGGCTGGTGGGCAGCCCCGAGGCCGAAGCGGCACCGCGCCGCACCACTTGGGACGCGGTGCGGGCGGCGCCCGGCTCGCGGGATTTTTTCAATGTACTGGCGCACTTGGTTCATACGGCCGATTACACGCAGATTTACCCCTACTTCAGCCAGCGGGTGTGGAATGTGGTAGAGGCGGCAGCCGAGGATGCGCGCTTGCGTACGGAGTTGTTTCGTACCGCGCGGGCCGGGGCCATCAGTGTCGATGGCTATTCGGCGGTGTTCAGCGAGATGGAGGTTCAGGTCTTGTGTTTTCGGGCCAGGCTGGCGGCAGGACTGGGCGGCGCGCCGCTGGAGTGGCAACTGACGCATCTGCTCAGGGGGTTGTTTCGCCTGCAGGAGCTGGAGGAGCGAGTGCTGGCTGATATCAACAGTCGCCACCAGCCGGGGGTTCACGAACAGGCGCTGGAATACAGCCTGGCCTACCGCGTGGGGTTGGCCGAGCGCCTGAATCTGCCGGGCCAGCCACACACGCTGAGCCGTCCCTTGCAGGTCGAAGTGTCGCCGGCGGATCTGGATGAGGTGTATCAGGCCGTCATGCGCGTCGAGCGCACTCGTGCATTCTCCGACTGGTGCAGCGGCCAGCGGTTCTGGATCGAGTTTCTCGAATCCACCCAGGCGCCGTCCTTCGTTGCCGTCAGGGAGCGCAGCGCGCAGGCATTGGCACAACTGGAGGGGCAGGCAGGGCTTTCCCGTGAAGCGGCGGCGGTGCAGATGAATGCAATCCACGACAACTTCCGCAACGAACGTCAGGCGTTGCTTCGTCGGCTCACCGAGGAGGCCCTGGCGCGCAACCCGGTCAATGAAGTTGCAGGGAGCCGCGATGTTGATGAAGAGGCGTCAGTCTGACTGAGCTTCGAAGGGCAGGGGAAGAACGCCTTGAGCAACGGCTCAAGGCGTTTTCGATCAGCGGCGACGGAACAGCGGCAGCGGTTCGTCAGTGGCGGCCTGGTAGGTCACCGAGAAGTCTTTCAGGCTTTCCAGTGCATCGTACGGGTCCTTGTCGGCGCGCAGGGCGAACGCATCGAAACCGCAACGGCGCATGTAGAACAGCTGATCGCGCAGCACATCGCCAATCGCCCGCAGTTCACCTTTGAAACCGTAGCGGTCACGCAGCAGGCGGGCGTTGGAGTAGTTGCGGCCATCGGTGAAGGCCGGGAAGTTCAGGGCAATCACCTGGAACTGCGAGACGTCGGCACCGATTTCCTCGGCTTCTTCATCGGCATCCAGCCATACGCCCAGCCCGCCATCGCGGGCCTTGAGCGCGTGAGCATGATCACGCCACAGGGCCAGCGGCACGATCAGGTCGTCGCAGTTGGAGATACCGTCAAGGGTCGCGTCCTTGGGCAGCAAGTGCCAGGTTTCGTCGACCACCTCGTTGTTCTTAATGATTCGCTGCATAGACGCGTTCCTTGAAGAGGTCGATGCCAATACGCTGGTAGGTGTCGATGAAGCGCTCGTCTTCGGTGCGTTGTTCAACGTACACGTCGATCAGCTTCGAGATCACGTCCGGCATGTCGTCCTGGGCGAAGGACGGGCCGAGGATCTTGCCCAGGCTCGCGTCACGGCTGGCGCTGCCGCCGAGGGACACTTGGTAAAACTCTTCACCTTTCTTGTCCACCCCGAGGATGCCGATGTGGCCGACGTGGTGGTGACCGCAGGCGTTCATGCAACCGGAGATGTTCAGGTCTAGCTCACCGATGTCGAACAGGTAGTCCAGGTCGTCGAAACGGCGCTGGATCGATTCGGCGATCGGGATCGACTTGGCGTTGGCCAGGGAGCAGAAATCGCCGCCCGGGCAGCAGATGATGTCGGTCAGCAGACCGATGTTCGGCGTGGCGAAACCGCCTTCACGCAGCTCGCCCCACAGGGTGAACAATTGGCTCTGCTCGACGTCGGCCAGAATGATGTTCTGCTCGTGGGAAGTACGCAGTTGACCGAAGCTGTAGCGCTCGGCCAGATCGGCGACGGCGTCCAGTTGCTTGTCGGTGATGTCGCCCGGAGCAACGCCGGTCGGTTTCAGCGACAGGGTCACGGCCACATAGCCCGGCTTCTTGTGCGCCAGGGTGTTGCGCGAGCGCCAGCGGGCGAAGCCCGGGTGTTCCTTGTCGAGTTCGGCCAGTTGGGCAGTCTGATTGTCCAGAGCCTTGTAGTCCGGGTCGACGAAGTGCTTGGCAACGCGATGCAGTTCGGCTTCGGTCAGTGTGGTCTGACCACCGCGCAGGTGTTCCATCTCGGCATCGACTTTCTGCGCGAACACTTCAGGGGTCAGCGCCTTGACGAGGATCTTGATCCGCGCCTTGTATTTGTTGTCGCGACGGCCATAGCGGTTGTACACACGCAGGATGGCGTCGAGGTAGCTCAACAGGTCCTGCCACGGCAGGAACTCGTTGATGAACGCGCCGACCACCGGGGTACGGCCCAGACCACCGCCGACCAGTACGCGGAAGCCCAGCTCGCCGGCGGCGTTGTGTACCGGCTCAAGGCCGATGTCGTGGACTTCGATGGCCGCACGGTCAGCGGTCGAGCCGTTGACGGCGATCTTGAATTTGCGCGGCAGGTAGGCGAATTCCGGATGGAACGTGGTCCACTGACGGACGATCTCGCACCACGGACGCGGGTCGATCAGTTCGTCTGCAGCGACACCGGCGAACTGGTCGGTGGTGACGTTGCGCAGGCAGTTGCCGCTGGTCTGGATCGCGTGCATCTGCACGGTGGCAAGTTCGGCGAGGATGTCCGGGATGTCTTCCACCGCCGGCCAGTTGAACTGCACGTTCTGCCGGGTACTGATGTGGGCGTAGCCCTTGTCGTAGTCACGGGCAATCTTGGCCATCATGCGCACCTGACGCGAGGTCAGTTGGCCGTAAGGCACTGCCACGCGCAACATCGGCGCGAAACGCTGGATGTACAGGCCATTTTGCAGGCGCAGGGGGCGGAATTCTTCTTCGCTCAGCTCACCTGCCAGATAGCGTCGGGTCTGATCACGGAACTGCTTGACGCGGTCCTCGATGATCCGCTGATCGTACTCGTCGTATACGTACATATAAGTCCTGTTCTCAGGCTTTGGGCTACTCGGAAAACGCTGCGTTTTCGCTTGCTGGAGTCCGATGGTGCCTCTGCAATTACGCGCGCACGGCCGCGCACTCCCTAACGGAGCCGGGGCAATATACCCGTTTGCAGTTATGCGCAAAAGTGATGTTTGAGTATATGTAAAGAACCAAATCGCCTAACGAGAATGGTTGTTGATTAACCCACATTTGTCGCGGGGACAATCATCGTCTTAACTGTGATCGAGTCTTTCTGCAATCACCGATAAAACCGACAAGAGGCGATGCAATGAGCAATCCGACCAAGGCAAAAAAAAGCGATAGCAGTGTCGATGCGTGGGCCATTCTGTTCCTGATCATTCTCGTAGTAGGGACGGCGGTATTCTGGGTCAGTCATCAGTAAACGACCGATTCGGGCCCGCCTCCGACGATTGTCGGACAAAAAACGGGATCAGGCGTCAGTAGCCGCTGATTCGGGGGCTATAATGCGCGGCCATTTTTCCCCGGGCCCGAATCATTCATGTTGAAGTTTTTCCACCTCAGTCTCCTGCTGCTCGGTGCGGTTTTCGGACCCACGGCCCGGGCTGAGTCGGTGCTGTTCCTCAATCCGGGTACCACCCAGGAAGCGTTCTGGGTCAGCTATTCGCAATTCATGCAGGCGGCGGCCCGGGACCTGGGCGTCGACTTGCAGATCCTCTATTCCCAGCGCCAGCCGGAATTCACTTTGGCCCAGGCCAGAGTTGCCCTGCAGGGACCGAATCGTCCCGACTATCTGGTGTTCGTCAACGAGCAGTACGTGGCGCCCCAGATCCTGCGTATGGCGGAGGGCAGCGGGGTCAAACTGTTCATGGTCAACGCGGTGCTGACCGCCGATCAGCAGGCGCTGATCGGGGAGCGGCCTGATCGCATCGGCAGCCTGGTGCCCAATGACGAGGAGGGCGGCTACCTGATGATGAAGGAGCTGATTCGCCTGCATCCGCCCGTGGCACGGGGTGAGTCGATCGAGGTGCTGGCATTCTCCGGCCTGAAGATCACCCCGTCGGCGCAATTGCGCGAACGGGGCATGCAGCGCGCCCTCGCCGAACATCCCCAGGTGCGGCTGCGGCAACTGGTCTACGGCGAGTGGACACAGCAGCGCGCCTACGAACAGGCACGACAACTGGTCGGCCGTTATCCGAACGTATCGCTGGTGTGGTCGGCCAATGACGAAATGGCGTTCGGCGCAATGCGCGCGTTCGCCGAAGTGGGCAAGGTGGCGGGCAAGGATGTGCTGTTCAGTGCGGTCAATACCTCGTCCGAGGCGTTGCGCGCAGTGGTCGATGGACGCTTGAGCGCGCTGGTGGGCGGACACTTCACCCTCGGTGGCTGGGCGCTGGTGGAGTTGCACGACTATGAGCAGGGCGTCGATCTGGATCTTCATGGCGGGCGTGACCGTCAATTGCCGCTGCTGCAACTGATCGACAAGCGTCAGGCTCGGCAAATACTGGCCATGGGCGCTTCGCCGGATTACGGTGTGAGTTTTCGCAAACTGTCCGCCAAGGGGCGCCCCGCGTCCTATCGCTACCCGTTCAACCTGCAGACCCTGATGCACTGAACCCTGTCACACCCCGGCAAAGTGCAGCACCAGCTTGACGATGGCAAACAGCGTCAAGGCAAACATCGCGGTAAACAGGATACCCAGCAGCACGAAATGGCTGGGTTTGCCATGAGTGAAGTCACGTGCCCGGTTTTTCCCGCTCTGCACGCCGAACGCCGCGGCCATGACGCTGTGCAGCATCTGCCAGAAGCTCGGTGGCTTGTTGTCGACTGGATCGTCCATAAATCCCCCGTCTCAAAGGCTGTTCCGACAGCATAGTCAATGCGCCGGTTTGTGCTGCGCCGGCGAAGTGTCCGGTAACAAACGGGTGTCGATGCGATAACTATGTACCGCACACCGGCTGCGGGGAAATGGTGTCCTGACGTCTCACTTTTCAGGAGAGACAGGATGTCCACTCAACTCCCGACGTTGCCCGTCGAAACACGCGCCCCGCGCAATCTGCCCGGTGCAAGCGCGCCGACTCGAACCGGCCCAAGCCTGCATGGTCCGTTGCTGGAACAGACGATTCCCGACTGGCTGGTCGACGCCACACCGGCCCGGCGTGCGGCCTTGAAACAAGCCCCCACGCGGATGCCGGCCTGGCATCAGGCGTTGTCCGCTGCACAGCAGCAGGGCTTGACCGAGCAGGTCACGGCCGGGTTTCGCGCCCAGACCCGACTGGACCAGACCATGGCGGGCCTGGAGGGCATCGAGGCTTTTGCCCAGGCGCTGCTGGTCAAGGCGCTCAAGGCGCAATTCAACGTCGAGGTCGACGTCAACAAGACATTGCTGTGCCTGCGGCGTCCGCTGGAACTCGGCGTGCTCGAAGTGGAAGTCTCCACTTTCGAAGTTCTCAAACTGTCGCTGCTGCAGGCAGCGTTGCACAACTTCGAGGCCTGGGAGTGCGAGGAGGGGGCCTATCATCGCGCCTCGGGGTTCGTCGTCGAGACCGCGACTGCCGGCACGTTCCAGGTGGTCACTCCCGGCATCACGGTGCGTGAGTTTCTGGCGCTGTGCCGCTCGCTGGACATCGGAGCGCTGTACCAGACCCGGGTGAACAGCTTTTTCAACGATACGCAGGCACTGCGCGAACAGTTCATCGACAGCCAGAAAGGTGCCTTGCGCGCCGCAGCCGAACTGGCCCTGCTGAAAAAGGACATCGAAGCCGACGACTATCGCATGCTCCTGTCGGTTGTCGCCGGCGAAATGCGTCCGCAATTGCGCAACAAACCGGTGTGGTTCCGCGACCTGGGCCTGATGAAACGGCGGATGACCGGCTGCGTGGTGTTCAGCATCTGTGAGCGCTATCGCTACACCGATGATTTCATTGTCTACATCCCCCACGATCCGGAGCAGCCGCTCAAACGCTGCAACTTCACGCAGTTGAACGCAATGCTCAAGCGCCGCTTCACGGCGCGGGATCCGGCGGCGGCGCCAGGCGATGCAACCGCCTACCAGCGGTTTTTCAGCCAGTTCGTGGCGTATGCCGATCGCCCGTACTATTTCAGTCAGTTCACCCGCCCGGCCGCGACCACACCCGTGGATCCGCTGCATTCGGTGTGGGTGAAAGTCGCGCAGTTGATCCCGCCGTTTTCTGTTATCGCGCGGATCAAGGAACTGCCGCCCGAGCGTCAGGGCCAACGCGAGCCGCAGGAGGATCCTTACCTCAATCCGGTGGATGTCACGCACCAGGGCTCGGCCGGGCTCTGGGCGGAAAACAGCGATCTGTGGGCTTACCTGTACGAACAGCATCGCGCCCGATTCATCGCCGATGCTCGGGCGCATGCGGTGCCGACCGCCGATGCGGATGCCAAGGCCCGTGCGCGAAAGCTCAACCATCTGCTGGAGCTGGGCATGTTCGCCCTGAACATGGTGTCGATGTTCGTGCCGGTGCTGGGCGAGGTGATGATGACGGTGATGGCCGGGCAACTGCTCTACGAATCGCTTGAAGGCGTGGTCGAGTGGTCCGAAGGTGATCGTCAGGCCGCCAAGGCGCACCTGGTCGATGTGGCGCAGAACCTCGCGCTGATCGGGGTCATGGGCGGTGTGGGCAAAGCCTTCGGCAAATTGAATGCAGTCAAGCCCGAGCCGCTGATCGAGGCGCTGGAACCGGTCGAATGTCCCGACGGCAAGACCCGTCTGTGGCAGCCCGACCTGACGCCCTATGAGAGCCCGGTCAGTCTGGACGCGGCAACCGGCCCCGATGCGCAGGGCCTGTATCGCCTGAACGGCGATACCTGGATTCGCCGGGAGGGCAAGGTGTACCGCACGCAGTACGACGAAAGCCTGCAGAAGTGGCGCATTCTGCACCCGAGCGATCCCACCGCCTATCAACCGATCCTGCAGCACAACCGCCTCGGCGCGTGGCGACATACGCTGGAGCGCCCGCTGACCTGGGATCGACTGACGATGCTCAGGCGTCTCGGACACTCGACCGAGGCCTTTTCCGACCAGCAGTTGCTGGAGATTGCCGATGTCAGCGGCGTCAGCGACGACGCGCTGCGCCAAACGCACCTGGAGCACCAGCCTGCGCCGCTGGCACTGGCCGACACGTTGCGCCTGTACGCAGCTGATCAGGCCACAGGGCGGATCATCGATCAGGTTGAGCAAGGCTTGCCACTCGACGAACAGTATCTGCTGACGCTGCCATTGCTGGGCGAGATGCCGCGCTGGCCGAGCGGACGGGTGCTCGAGGTTTTCGACGGACCCGGGCTGAGCGGGGCACATGTGCGGTATGGCGCGTCGCTGCTGCCGGGTGAACGTCTCAAGGCACCGATCCGCGTGTCGCGCGCCGATGTGCTTGAAGGGCAGTTGCCCGCGCGGATCCTGGCGGCGCTGGACGAGCCGGAGATCCAGTGGATGCTCGGAAGGGAGCCCGCCCGCGTCGTCGAATCGCGCCCGGCCGAGTTGCGAAAACAGTTGGCCGAGCACATGAAAAGCCGCCAGCCGGCGATGTTCGAACAGCTGTATGCCGAGCCGCAACTGCAGGATCCGCACATCGCCAGGCTACAAGCCGCGACCCCCGGCCTGGGCAGCTCTGCCGCGGCCCGGGTGTTGCTCAACGCCAACGCCGAAGAACTGGCCCGCCTGCAAACCGGCAAACGCGTGCCGTTGCGGCTGCTGGAGGAATCACGCGAGTACGCGCGCCAGCGCCGCTTCGATCACGCGGTGGCGGGTTTGCACATGGAAAACATGGCCACCGGCGAACGCCAGTGGCTGGCCCTGCGCGCGCTGCAAAGGCTGCGCGGCTGGCGCGATGATGTGCGGCTGGAGGTGCGCGAGGGCAGTTTCCAGGGGCCGTTGCTCGACAGCATTGGCAGCGAAAGCGCCGGGCAGACCAAATACCTGGTCAAGCGCGGGTCGGTCTATCAGGCGTTCGACGAGCGCGGCGAACCCCTCAACAGCGTGCCGCGTCACGGCGACAATTTCTTCGCTTCGATCATGCATGCATTGCCTGATCAATCCCGGCAGTCACTGGGGTTTGCCGATGTCTCCGCCAGCCTCGACCTGCGTCGGGCGGTGATCGAGCATGTCATGCAGCACCGCAGCGAACTGGTACGGCTGGCGGCCAAACGCCAAGGCGCAAGCAAAGTGTTCAAAGCGCCGGTGCGCGTGCCTCGGCATGGGCCGGGCTATTACGCCAGCGGTCGCGGACTGGGCGTCAATCCGCTGCTGGTGAGCCGGGTGCAGGACCTCTATCCGGCGCTGACCGATCAACAGGCCGGCGCTTTTATCCTCAAACAGTTGTCGCTGGGCAAGAGCGATGCGCAGATTTATGAGCTGTTGCAACGGCGCACGCGTGAATGGACTGAGCTTGAGTCAACGCTTGACCAATGGGAGGGCACGGAAGCGTTGATGGATGCGCCGGCAATCATGGGCGGAAAGTCCAGTGTCGTGCGCAATCTCAAGCAGAGCTGGCGCAACGCCCCCCTGGCGGACATCCAGTCGGGGGCCGGGCGACTCGACCTGGCCTGCGACGAGCAATTGCCCGCATTAACCGCAGATTTCTCCCACGTCCGTGACTTGAGTATTCGCGGGCGGTGCATCACCGATGGCAATGCCGATGCGCTGCTCGCCACCTTCACGCAGGTCAGAAGTCTGCGCATCAATGCCACCAGCGAAACGTTCAGCAACGTACCGGCTGCCTTGAGCGCAATGCCTGAACTGCGAGAATTGACCCTCTACAGCGCGATGCCGTTCGCCGCCGACATGCCGGTGCGGTTGAGCCAACTGACCCAGTTGCAGGCACTGACGGTGTGTGCGTCCAGCTATCAGGCGATTGCTTTTGACTTCAGCGCGCTGCGTAATTTGCGCCGATTGGAAATCAATACACACGGCTTGCTCGAGTGGCCCGCCGGCACCCTGCAGTTGCCCAATCTGGAGCGCCTGAATCTCAGCGACACGGGCATCAGCACGTTGCCAGCGGAGTTGCTTGAAGGGCACGAGAAACTCTGGTCGGGACTGTCCCTCGACTGGTCGAGGTTTTCCCGGGAAAACTTCAAGGTTGCGTACGAATACGTGAAAAGCCATCCCGAACACCTCATTGATCGAGAGGCGATGGTCAGGGATTACTGCAAAGGTGAACTGCGTCGTTTGGGCGAGGGTACGAGCACGTCGCCGGAGCAGGTGTTCAACCGTTTCTTTGAACGCTGGCCGGACGAACCGCAGCGTGTCAGCGCCATCGACGCCTTGAGCGAGCAATACGCAACGCTGGATCGCGGCCTCAATGACTGGCAACAGCAAGTGTTGGTATCGCAGGAATCACTCAAGGAAATCATCGGCCGTTCCAATGCGGCCCATGTCATCCGGACCGGTTGGCGCAAAGGTCTGTTCAAACGCTATGGCTCGACGGTTTCCGCCTCGACCCTGGATTTGTCGGGGCTGATGCTCAGCGATCTACCGCCGTTGCCTGCCGAGGCATTCAGCCATGTGCGCAGCTTGCTGTTGCAGGGCCAGCGTGTGGGCGCGGCGCAGATGCGCAGCTTCGTCAGCGCGTTCGACGAGCTCAAGACTCTCGACCTGAGTGACAACTCGCTGGAGGCGTTGCCATTGCAGCCGGAGCGGCTGGCCAGGCTGTCGCGGCTGGATTTCTCCGCAAACCGGTTGAGCGACACCTTGCAGGTGCAAAAAACACTGGAGGCCTTGCCCGCCCTCGAATACCTGGACCTGCACGACAACCCACTGACCGACTTGAACGTCGGTCGGTTGGGGCGCCTGAAGGCCCTGAGTCTGCGCGACACGAGGATACAAAACTGGCCGACGGGCGCCGAGGATTTGCCGCAGTTATCCTGGGTCGATCTGCGCAACAGTCAGATCGCCGCGCTGCCGCCGACCCTGCTCGAAAGTCATGCGTTGATCCATACCAATCTGACCGGTGCACCGTTGACGGCGCAAGCGTCCGAGGCGCTGCGAGCAGCGCAGCACCGCATCGAACTGGAAGTCGGTTTGCCGGAGGGCGCATTGGCGGCGTTTGCCAACGAGCCGGTGCCTGACGTCTTTCCCCCGGCCGAGGATGGTTTGTCGATCAGCCGCCATCTGCTGCCGCTGGCTCAGGCGTCTGTCAGTGAAGGGCAGGCCTGGATGATCGAAAGCCTGCAACGGATACAACCGGCCCTGACCGATGAGCAGGCCTTGCAGGCCATCGAAGAGTTGCGCGGCAGCGGGCTTGCGGATACGCAGATCAGCGCACGCATCGCCGGCTGGAGCGAGACTTACGATACCCTGGTGCGCACCCTCAATGGCTGGCTCTACACCCGGAATTTCCGCGGAACCGACTGGTCCATCTCGTCGCAGACCCGCAACCTGGCGGCCTGGCGCATCCTCACCTGCTGGCGGGCACGATTGCCCGGCGCGCAGGCTCAGGCGGAGGTTGTGCTGCATCTCAACGGGCTGCAACTGGGCGATCTGCCCCGGCTGCCCCAGGACTTTGCCCACGTCGAGCGCCTGAACCTGACAGGTGTGATGCTCACGGCCGAGGGTTCCAACGATTTTCTTGCGGCGTTTAACCAAGTACGCAATCTGGTGCTCAACGGCAATGAGCTGACAACGTTGCCGGAAGCGGTCCGGCACATGAGTGCGCTGGAATGGCTGGAGCTTTCCAGCAATGGGTTCGACGACGCGGGGCCTCTGTACGAGGCGTTGTCCGGTCTTGAACATCTGCGCTGGCTGGATGTGAGCTACAACAATTTCGAGGCATTCGATGTCAGTTTCCTGCCTCGCCTGGAGAGCCTTGATCTTGCCAGCAACAACCTCACCGAATGGCCGGCCGGTACGCTCGACGCGCAATACCTGCGAAGGCTGGTACTGAGTCGCAACGACATCACCACGATTCCTGAGTCAGCGCTCGAGGGTGACCATGATGACCTGATCGGCGGCACCGACCTGACCGACAACTACAACCTCTCGCCACAGACGCTGGAGCAGATCAGGGCGTATCAGACGCGCACCGGCTACCAGCAGGTCCTGGGTTTTTCGGTTACGGAGCTGGAGGAAATGGTCGATGACGCCACCGGCGGGCTGAGCGAAACCACCGACAGTTTCGAGTCCGACGAGACCCTGCCGCCGGAACCGGCGGATGTCCAGCAGAGGGCTCCGTGGCTGGCCAATCTGGCACCCGAACAGATGGTCACTCGCGGCCAGTTGTGGGACCAGTTGGCGGCCGAGCCGGACAGCGCGGCGTTCTTTCATTTGCTCGAACGTCTGCAGGATACCCGCGAATTCAGGATCGCCAATGCCGATCTGACCCGACGGGTGTGGACGGTCATGGAAGCCGCCGCCAGCAATACGCAACTGCGCGAGGTCATCTTCGCCGGTTCCACCACCCATGGCACCTGCGTTGACGGACGGATCCTCACCTTCAGCGGCCTGGAGAGCAAAGTGTTCACCTATAACGCCTTGCTCGATTTGCCGGCCGGTCGTCCGGGTATCAGGGGGCAGGCCTTGTTGGCGTTGTCACGCCAGCTGTTTCGCCTGGACAAAGTCGATGAGCTGGCGCGCAGCGCCGCGGCCAGCAGCGGTTTTGACGAAGCGGAGGGGCGCCTGGGCTATCGCATCGGGCTGACCGGGGGCTGGGACGACGGGCTGGAATTGCCGGGACAACCGAAAAACATGACGTTCGCGTCCGGCGTTACCCCGCAGCAACTGGTCAACGCCCGGGCCGAGATACTCAACGCGGAACGCTCCGAGCGGTTTCTGGAGGACCTGATTCAGCGCGACTACTGGCTCGACTACCTGCGCGAGCAGCAGCCTGAAGCATTCAGCAAGCTCGATGAAGCGCAATGGCAGGAGGAGGGCGAAGATGAAGGGCTAAGTGTCGACGATCCACTGTATCTGAACAGGCTGTTCGACCAGGCGGCCGAGCGCAATGCCCGGCTCATCGAGTTATCGC
The DNA here is from genome assembly GCF_057799175.1 of Pseudomonas sp. 14P5.3.2. Taxonomy (NCBI): domain Bacteria; kingdom Pseudomonadati; phylum Pseudomonadota; class Gammaproteobacteria; order Pseudomonadales; family Pseudomonadaceae; genus Pseudomonas; species Pseudomonas sp. 14P5.3.2. The sequence goes on from NZ_JBYOKU010000003.1 coordinate 52,032, forward strand.
GACAGGAGATCGAACAGATCGAATCGTCTGCCTCCGCACCGAGGCCCGGCTCGTCCAGGTCGTTGTCAGGCGCGTAAAGCATGGTGACGGTCAATCCCCGGCACCCCCGGGGATTGACCGGCCGATCACTCGTCGTAACCGAGGTTGGGCGCCAGCCAGCGCTCGGTCACGCTCAGTTCCTGACCTTTGCGCGAGGTGTAGCTCTGCACCTGGTCCTTGTCGACCTTGCCCACGGCGAAATATTGCGCCTGCGGATGGGCGAAGTACCAACCGCTGACCGCGGCTGCCGGGAACATCGCGTAGTGTTCGGTGAGGAACACGCCGCTGCGCCCGGCACGCATTTCGCTGGCCTCGGGGTCGAGCAGGGTGAACAGCGTGGCCTTCTCGGTGTGATCCGGGCAGGCCGGATAACCCGGTGCCGGACGGATACCGGAGTACTGCTCTTTGATCAGCGCGTCGTTGTCCAGCACTTCGTCCTTGGCGTAACCCCAGTGCTCTTTGCGCACTTGCTGGTGCAGCCACTCGGCGCAGGCTTCGGCCAGGCGGTCGGCCAGTGCCTTGACCATGATCGAGTTGTAGTCGTCGCCAACGTCCTGATAGGCCTTGGCGACTTCTTCGGCGCCGATGCCGGCGGTAGTGATGAAACCACCGACGTAGTCGGTCACTTCGCTGTCTTTCGGGGCGACGAAGTCGGCCAGCGAGAAGTTCGGTTTGCCGTCGGTCTTGATGATCTGCTGACGCAGGTGATGCAGGCGTGCCAAGGGCTTGCCGTCATCGCCGTACAGTTCGATGTCGTCGTCATGTACCTGATTGGCCGGCCAGAAACCGAATACCGCACGGGCGCTGATCAGCTTCTCGTCGATCAGCTTGGTGAGCATTTCCCGCGCGTCCTTGTACAGCGCGGTGGCCGCTTCACCGACCACTTCGTCTTCGAGGATGCGCGGGAATTTGCCAGCGAGGTCCCAGGAGATGAAGAACGGCGTCCAGTCGATGTACTCGGCCAGAACATTGAGGTCGATGTTGTCCAGCACCCGGGTGCCGGTGAAAGTCGGTTTGACCGGCGAGTAATTGGCCCAGTCGAACTGCGGCTTCTTGGCAATCGCCGCCGCGTAGCTCAGACGCTCGGTCCGGGCGCTGCGGTTGGCGGTGCGCTCACGCACATCGACGTATTCCAGACGGGTCTTCTCGACGAAGCCGGCCTTGAGTTCCTTGGACAGCAACTGCGTCGCCACGCCGACCGCACGCGAGGCGTCGGTGACGTAGACCACCGCATCGTTGCTGTACTTCGGCTCGATCTTCACCGCGGTGTGCGCCTTGGACGTGGTCGCGCCACCGATCATCAGCGGCAGATGGAAATCCTGACGCTGCATTTCGCGGGCAACGTGAACCATCTCGTCCAGCGACGGAGTGATCAGGCCGGACAGGCCGATGATGTCGCACTTTTCTTCCTTGGCGACCTGGAGGATCTTTTCCGCCGGGACCATCACGCCGAGGTCGACGATGTCATAGCCGTTACAGCCCAGTACCACGCCGACGATGTTCTTGCCGATATCGTGCACGTCGCCTTTGACCGTGGCCATCAGGATCTTGCCCTTGGCTTCCGGCTTGTCGCCTTTTTCCAGTTCGATGAACGGGATCAAATGCGCGACGGCCTGCTTCATTACGCGTGCGGATTTCACCACCTGCGGCAGGAACATTTTGCCGGCACCGAACAGGTCGCCGACGATGTTCATGCCGGACATCAGCGGGCCTTCGATCACTTCGATCGGGCGGGCGAACGACTGGCGCGACTCTTCGGTGTCTTCGACGATATGGGTGGTGATGCCCTTGACCAGCGCGTGCTCCAGACGCTTGTTGACGTCCCAGCTGCGCCACTCTTCGGTCTCGGCTTCCTTGACGCTGCCGTCGCCCTTGTACTTGTCGGCGATGGCGAGGAGGGCGTCGGTGCCTTCCGGCGTGCGGTTGAGGATCACGTCTTCGACGGCGTCACGCAGCTCCTGCGGGATCTGGTCGTAGATCTCCAGTTGACCGGCGTTGACGATACCCATGGTCAGGCCGGCGCGGATCGCGTACAGCAGGAACACCGAGTGGATCGCCTCGCGCACCGGGTTGTTGCCACGGAACGAGAACGACACGTTGGACACGCCACCGGAACTCAGCGCATACGGCAGCTCGTCGCGGATGTACGCACAGGCGTTGATGAAGTCCACGGCGTAGTTGTTGTGTTCTTCGATACCGGTAGCCACGGCGAAGATGTTCGGGTCGAAGATGATGTCTTCCGGCGGGAAGCCGACTTCGTTGACCAGAATGTCGTAGGAGCGTTTGCAGATTTCTTTCTTGCGCGCTTCGGTGTCGGCCTGGCCGGCTTCGTCGAACGCCATCACCACCACTGCAGCGCCGTAGCGCTTGCACAGTTTGGCGTGGTGGATGAACTGCTCGACGCCTTCTTTCATGCTGATCGAGTTGACGATGCCCTTGCCCTGAATGCACTTCAGACCCGCTTCGATCACTTCCCACTTCGAGGAGTCGATCATGATCGGGACGCGCGAGATATCCGGTTCACCGGCGATCAGATTGAGGAAGGTCACCATGGCCTTCTTCGAATCGAGCATGCCTTCGTCCATGTTGATGTCGATCACCTGGGCGCCGGCCTCGACCTGCTGCAGGGCGACTTCCAGGGCTTCGGTGTAATTGTCTTCACGGATCAGACGGGCGAATTTGGCGGAACCAGTGATGTTGGTGCGCTCGCCGACGTTGACGAACAGCGAGCTGCGATCGATGGTGAACGGCTCCAGGCCCGAGAGGCGGCAGGCCTTGGGGATGTCCGGAATCTGCCGCGGTGCGTAACCGGCCACGGCCTTGGCGATGGCTTCGATGTGGCCCGGCGTGGTGCCGCAGCAACCGCCGACGATGTTGAGGAAGCCGCTCTGGGCGAATTCTTCGATGACCTTGGCGGTGTCCACCGGCAACTCGTCGTACTCGCCGAATTCGTTAGGCAGACCGGCGTTCGGGTGCGCCGAAACGTGGGTGCTGGCCTTGTTCGACAGCTCTTCCAGGTATGGACGCAGTTCACTGGCGCCGAGGGCGCAGTTGAGGCCGACCGAAATTGGCTTGGCGTGCGCCACCGAGTTCCAGAACGCTTCGGTGGTCTGGCCCGAGAGGGTGCGGCCGGATGCATCGGTGATGGTCCCGGAAATCATGATCGGCAGTTCGATGTGCAGCTCTTCGAACACGCCTTGCACAGCGAAGATTGCGGCTTTGGCGTTGAGCGTGTCGAAGATGGTTTCGATCAGGATCAGGTCGACGCCGCCCTCGATCAGGCCCTTGGTGGCCTCGGTGTAGTTCTCCACCAGTTCATCAAAGGTGACGTTGCGGTAGCCGGGGTTGTTTACGTCAGGCGACAGCGAGCAGGTGCGGCTGGTAGGGCCGAGCACGCCGGCGACGAAGCGCGGCTTGTCCGGGTTCTCGGCGGTCTTGGCGTCGGCCACCTTGCGCGCCAGTCGTGCGCCTTCTACGTTTAATTCGTACGCCAGCTCTTCCATGCCGTAGTCGGCCATGGAAATGCGCGTGGCGTTGAAGGTGTTGGTTTCCAGAATGTCGGCGCCGGCATCCAGATAAGCCTTTTCGATGCCGCCGATCACGTCCGGACGGGTGATCACCAACAGATCGTTGTTGCCCTTGACGTCACTCGGCCAGTCAGCGAAGCGTTTGCCGCGATAATCCTGTTCTTCGAGCTTGTAGCTCTGGATCATCGTGCCCATGCCGCCGTCGAGAATCAGGATGCGCTCTTTGAGGGCTTGCTTGAGAGCTTGAAGGCGGACGCTGCGATCGGACATTGGGACTACTCGAAAAGACCATGACGAAGGGCCGGGATCATAACAAACCTGTGTGGTTTTGGAGCGTGTGGTGGTTTTGCATGAATATCGCTCATGTTGGTACGGGCGTCATACTGTAGAATCGCGGCGTTTTTTTCAGGATCGGGATCATGGGCATGTCGTACCGCGTCATCAGCATTTTCATGCTGTTCTTAAGCTGCGGCGCCGTTGCGCAAGAGCCCGCGATCTCTTATACCCGAGATATTCAGCCAATCTTCACCGAGAAATGCGTGGCCTGCCATGCCTGCTACGACTCTGCCTGCCAGCTCAATCTGGGCAGCGGCGAAGGTGCAGGGCGGGGCGCGAGCAAGATGCCGGTCTACGATGGCGAGCGTACTCAAGCCGCGCCGACCACTCGATTGTTCTACGACGCCTTCGGCAAACGTGCCTGGCAGCAGAAAGGCTTCTATTCGGTACTTGATGCCCAAGGCAGTCAGGCCGCATTGATGGCGCGGATGCTGGAACTGGGCCACAAAACCCCGCTGACGCCCAACGCCAAACTGCCGGAAGACATCGTCCTCGGCCTGCAACGGGAAAACATGTGCGCGATGCCCGCCGAGTTTGCAGGCTATGCCGGCGCCCACCCGAAAGAAGGCATGCCGCTGGCGGTGACCGGCCTGACCGATCAGCAATACCAGACCCTGCAACGCTGGCTGGCATCCGGTGCGCCGATCGACGAGCAAGGTCTGGCGCCGAGCGCCAAAGAAGCGCTGCAAATCGTCCAGTGGGAAAACCTGCTCAACCAGCCGGGGGCGCGGGAAAGTCTGGTTGGGCGTTGGTTGTTCGAACACTGGTTCCTCGCGCACCTCTATTTCAAGGACGGTGAGCCTGGGCATTTCTTCCAGTGGGTGCGTTCGCGCACGCCGACTGGCCAGCCGATCGACCTGATCGCCACCCGTCGCCCGAATGACGACCCGGGCACTCAGGTTTACTACCGTTTGTGGCCGGTGCAAGGGGTGATCGTGCACAAGACCCACATCACCTATCCGCTGAGCGCGGCGAAGATGGCGCGGGTCAAGAGCCTGTTCTACAGCGGCAACTGGCAGGTCACTGCGTTGCCGGGTTACGGCCCGCAGAGTCGGGCCAACCCGTTTGCCACCTTTGAGGCGATTCCGGCGCAGGCGCGCTATCAGTTCATGCTCGATAACGCCGAATACTTCGTACGCACCTTCATTCGTGGGCCGGTGTGCCGTGGGCAGATTGCGACGGACGTGATCCGCGACAACTTCTGGGCGCTGTTCCAGGCGCCGGAGCACGACCTGTACATCACCGACCCGGTCTATCGCGGCCAGGCCACGCCGCTGCTGGCGATGCCAGGTCAGAACGATGACGTCGGCAGCGTCCTGAGTCTGTGGCACAACTACCGCGACAAACGAAACAAGTACGAAGCGCTGCGTCGCGACAGCTACGCTGATTTACCGGCGCCGAGTTGGTCGACGCTGTGGGCCGGCAACGACAACGCGCTGCTGAGCATTTTCCGTCACTTCGACAGCGCCTCGGTGACCAAAGGCCTGATCGGCGAAGTGCCACAGACGATGTGGCTGTTCGACTATCCGCTGCTGGAGCGCACCTATTACCAGTTGGCGGTCAACTTCGATGTGTTCGGCAACGTTTCCCATCAGGCGCAGACCCGCCTGTATTTCGACCTGATCCGCAACGGCGCCGAACAGAATTTCCTGCGCCTGATGCCGGCCGATTCCCGCGAGGACTACCTCGACGATTGGTATCAGAGTAGCGGCCAGTTCAAGATGTGGCTCGACTACGAAGCAATCGACGACGACAAGCCGACCGCGCTGAAACTTGATCCGAAGGACCCGAAATACGACTTCGCCATGCAGTTGCTGGCGCGTTACGGCGATCTGAATGCGCGGCCCGATCCGATCAACCGCTGTGACGGCGCCTACTGCTCGCGGCCGAATATCGACCCGGCCCTGCAAAATGCCGAGCAGGCGCTGAGTCGCCTGACGTCACGTCCGGCCGCCGGTTTGAAGGTCATCGACCAATTGCCGGAAGCAACCATGTTGCGCATCGAAACCCGCAGCGGCAAACGCGAGATGTACAGCCTGCTGCGCAACCGTGCGCACAGTAACGTGGCGTTCCTGTTGGGCGAGTCGCTGCGCTATCAGCCAGGGCTGGACACCTTGACCATCTACCCGGGCGTACTGAGCAGCTATCCGAATTTCATCTTCAACATTCCGGCCGAGCAAGTGCCGGTCTTTGTCGATGCAATGGAGAATGCCAAGGATGCGCAGCAGTTCGAAAAAATCGTCGAACGCTGGGGGATTCGCCGCAGTCATCCGCAATTCTGGTTCTATTTCCACGATCTGAGCCAATACCTCCACGAAACCGATCCGGTGGAAGAGGGCGTGCTGGACATGAACCGCTACCAGAATCTTTGATCGTTTAATACAGGCCGACTGTCATAGCTTCAGGTAACACACAAATCCCCTGTGGGAGCGAGCCTGCTCGCGAAGGCGGAGTGTCAGGCGCCGAATAAGTTGAATGTGCCGTCGCTTTCGCGAGCAGGCTCGCTCCCACAGGGTGAAGTGGTGTTTTTTGCAATTGTGATCGGGAGCGGCTGATGTTGATTTCAGTGCAGGCCCTGCGAGCGCTTGCCGCGTGGACGGTGGTCTGTCACCACTTCATGCAGATTTTCTTCGACTTCAAGGCGCGCGGCCCGGTCGGGCAATTCTTCATCGACAAGGGCGCAGTCGGCGTCGATGTTTTCTTCGTTATCAGTGGTCTGGTGATTTTCCTCTCCACTGAAAGCAAAGCGCTGCCGCCCGTGCGCTTCCTGCTGTACCGACTTTTTCGCATCGTCCCGGCGTACTGGCTGTACACGCTGTTGATGGCGTTGCTGGTGCTGTTCGCCCGGCCAATGTTGCCGGATCAGACGGTGGATTGGGCGCATTTCCTCGCGTCGTTGTTATTCATCCCTGCGCAAAACCCCGGCGGCTACGGGATTTATCCGACGCTGAATGTCGGCTGGACGCTCAACTACGAAATGTTCTTTTATGTGTTGTTTGCATGCGCGCTGGTGTTCCGCTGGCAGCTGCGCTTGCTGGTGGTCGCCGCGTTGCTGTTTTCGGCGTGCCAGGCGTTCGGCTGGCTCAATGAGTTCTACCGTTCGGACATCGTTTACGAGTTTTTGCTGGGGATCGGCATTGGCGTGCTGTATCGCCGGGGCTGGATCGGCGCGGGGCTGTGGCTGCCGCTGGTGGCGATTGGTGCTGCGATGATGGCGATCTATCACCTGGCACCGGCGCCAAGGTTGTTGAACTGGGGCGTGCCGAGCGCGGTGCTGGTGATGTCCTGTATCGCACTGGAACGCTACGTCGAGCGCAGCCGGGTGATGAAATGGCTCGGTGACTGTTCCTATTCGGTGTACCTGATGCACGTACTGGTGCTGTCGGCGGGTGGTTTTATTGCGCGGCGCTACGGGATCAACCCGTATCTGATGTTCGTTGTCTGTGCTCTGGCCATCGGTGTGGGCTCGTGGCTGAGTTACGAATGGGTGGAAAAACGCAGCTATCAGTGGCTTAAAGCGCGGATTGATCGCGAACCTGTCGGTCAATCAGCTGCCGAGCTTTCCCGACAAAAATACTAGGACTTTGTGCCGCGCGATGATTGGCGTAAACTGCGCCCAAGCCTGCGAGGAGTTTCCATGACCGCTATTACCATTACCGACGCCGCCCACGATTACCTGGCCGATCTGCTCTCCAAGCAGAACACCCCGGGCATCGGCATCCGCGTCTTCATCACCCAGCCTGGCACCCAGTACGCCGAAACCTGCATTGCCTACTGCAAGCCGGGCGAAGAAAAACCTGAAGATACCGCGCTGGGGCTGAAAAGCTTCACCGCTTACATCGACTCGTTCAGCGAAGCGTTCCTCGACGATGCCGTCGTCGACTACGCCACCGACCGCATGGGCGGCCAGCTGACCATCAAGGCGCCAAACGCCAAAGTACCGATGGTCAACGCCGACAGCCCGGTCAACGAGCGCATCAACTACTACCTGCAAACCGAAATCAACCCGGGGCTGGCCAGCCACGGCGGTCAGGTCAGCCTGATCGATGTGGTTGAGGACGGCATCGCCGTGCTGCAGTTCGGCGGCGGCTGCCAAGGCTGCGGCCAGGCCGACGTGACCCTGAAGGAAGGCATCGAACGCACCTTGCTCGAGCGTATTCCAGAGCTCAAAGGTGTTCGCGACGTGACCGACCACACGCAGAAAGAAAACGCCTACTACTGAGTAAGGTGTTCACTGCGAATATGAAAAACGGCGCTGTGGCGAGGGAGCTTGTCGGATCGCCGCACCGTCCCGCTTGACTGCAACGCAGTCACAAACCGGACAATGCATTTACCCGTGATGAATGGATTGTCTAGTTTGGGGATCGCTCCGCGATCCGGCGGGAGCAAGCTCCCTCGCCACAATTGCTTTCAGGGCCTGTACAGGTGCGCATGCCCCGCACGATACAGCGACGATTCGCTAAACACCTCACTCCCCAACACCCGTCCAACCAGAATCAACGCCGTCCGCCGAAACCCCTTGGCCGCAACCTTCGCGGCAATATCCTCCAGTGTCCCCACCACCCAATCCTGATCCGGCCATGTCGCCCGGTGAATCACCGCAATCGGGCAATCCGCGCCGTAATGTGGCAGCAGTTCGCCAATGATCTTCTGCAGATGATTGACCCCCAGGTGAATCGCCATGGTCGCGCCATGCTGCGCCAGACTGCTCAGTTCCTCACCCGCCGGCATCGCAGTTTTATCGGCGTAACGAGTCAGAATCACGCTCTGCGAAACGTCCGGCAGCGTCAGTTCCGCGCCCAGCAACGCCGCGCAGGCAGCCGCAGCCGTCACGCCGGGAACGATCTCGAACGGAATCTGCAACTCGCGCAGATAACGAATCTGCTCGCCAATCGCGCCATACAGGCTTGGATCACCCGAATGCACCCGCGCCACATCCTGGTCCTTGGCATGGGCAGTTTTGATCAATTCAATGATCTGCTCCAGATGCAATTCGGCGCTGTTGACCACGGTTTCGGCCTGATGCCCCTCCAGCACGGCGGCCGGGACCAGCGAACCTGCGTAGATGATCACCGGGCAACTGCGGATCAGCCGCTGGCCTTTGACAGTGATCAATTCCGGGTCGCCGGGGCCGGCGCCGATGAAGTAGACGGTCATGAAGAAATCCTGTGAAAAACGGGGCAGGGCAACGCTTCAGATGAAGATTGCTCATGATCAAACAGGGGGATTATCGGGATTTTACGCAGCGCCGGCCAATGCCAGTGTCGCCTGAGCGTATTTCTGCCGGGAAATCAGCAGTTTTGCCGGAGCCTGGATCAACTGCTCGGCGAGGGCCAGCGCGGCACTTTCCGCGACGCCATAGCAACCGGTGCGCTCGTAGGCGATCTGTGAATGATGGCTTAGCCGCTGCTGGTAACTGGCCAATTCGTCGCTGCTGAAATACAACAGCGGCAAGGCCAGTTGCGCGGCCAGCTCCTGCAAACCGGGCTCATCGCGCTTCAAATCGATGCTGGCCAACGCCTTGACCGCTTCGAGTTCGATGCGATGTGCCTGTAATGCCTGATCGAGTAACGCGCGCAGCGTACTGGCCGGGCAGCCGCGCTGGCAGCCCAGGCCGACCACGAAGGTCGGCGCTGCGCGGTCATCGGTCATGCGTGGTATTGACCAGCGCTTTTGCGGCGGAACAACCAGGCGCTGATCAGGCCCAGGGCCAGCCAGAACGCCACGTTGGTCAACTGCGAAGCGATTTTGAACTGGGCTTCCAGTGCTTCCGGGGCGAGCATCGAGTGCACTTCCGGTTGCGGTGCGCCAATCACGTGCGGCACGGCAAGAATCGCCACGCCCAGCAGCTTCATCAGCCAGTGACGGCTGAACACGATCAGCGCCAGGCCGACTGCAGTGGAGGCGGCGGTGCCGATCCACCACGTTTGCCGCGAAGCCAGATCGGCCGCCGCGGTGCCTGGCAGTTCAGGCGGCAGGCCGAGGGTTGGCGCGAGGACGAAGGTCGCGTAACCGGCGAGGCCCCAGAGCAGGCCCTGCGAGGTTTTGGTCGGTGCGCGCAGGGTGTATAGACCCGCGAGCATCAGGGCGAAACCGACCGCCACCACCAGATTGCCGCCGGTGGTCGAGACCACGCGCTGCCAGCCGTTTTCCGGCTCCCAGGCTTCGGCGTCGTGAGTGTGTGCGGCTGTGCCGGCGGCGTGTTCGTGAACGGCCACCGGTTCGGATTTCTCGAAGGTTTCGGCCTGCAGAATCAGTGGCGAGACCCAGAAGCTTTGCAGCAGGGTCAGCAGCAGGGCGGCCAGCAGACCGGTGAAGCCTGCGGTTTGCGCAATACGCTTGATCATGTCGGCAGGTCTCAGTGGCACGGGAACGCGGCGCTGTGGCGGGTATCGTGAGCGGCGTTGTGCACCGCTTCGATGTGCGAGAAGCCGGCGAAGTACACCAGACTGGCGCCCAGGATAGACGCGAAGATCGCGGCGGTCAGGCGTTGGCTCAACGTGGCGGTGCTGGAGATTTTGTCGGTGTTGCTGCCGGTGCTGCTGATGATTGACATGGCGCTTCCCTCTGGAGTGTCAGCGGGTTGATAGAGCGCATGAAAACCCCTGCGAGTCGGGCACGCAGAGGTTCGAACAGCGCCCGCCCACCGCGGGTTTGTTATGTTCAGCGACGCAAAATGCGCACTGTGTGTTGCGGGCCGGTCTCCGGGCTCACGAGGGGTTGGCGTCAGGCCGACCTGCAAGCGTCACCTTCCCATGCCGTACGGCACAGTGGATTCGACGCTTCGCTCGCTTACCGTTGCGGGGGCAGCACCGGACTGACATGGCTTTGAGTAAAGCACATGATTCACCGGTTTCCCGTTTCACCCTGTGAAGGGCACCCGTAACAAGTTGTGTAGGAGAGCATGGGTTGGGGAATGTAGTCAATTTTGTGGGTGGATCCGGTGCTGCGGGTGTTGCTGATTAGGGTTCCGCCCTTACGGCGGGTCACTTTTGGCAAACGCCCCAAAAGTAACCAAAAGGTCTGTGCCCTGACGTTCGGCCCTCGCTTAGGCTCGGGTTCCTTCGCTCCGGGATTCATCCGGGGGGCAGCGCCTACGGTTTGCTTCGCTGCACCTCCTCTCGCTGTGTTTGGCTGCGCCAAACGGTCGCTGCGCTCCCACCCCCGGATAACTCCCTCCACTCAGCCTGCCGACGGGCCCTGAGATCAAAAGCTTTACTCGAGCTAACGCTCATTGTGTTGAGTGGGGCGGCTGCGCCGCATGGGGCTGCACGCAATCTGAACTGTAGGAGCCAGCCTGCTGGCGATGGCGGCCTGACAGCCGACCAATTTCTTGCGGATGCACCCGGCTCAACTGTGGGAGCGGGCTTGCTCGCGAAGGCGGCCTACCAGCCGACCAATTTCTAACTGAATGCATCCAATGCCATGCAGGAACTGCCGAAGGCTGTGATCTTTTGATCTGCTTTGGCTTTGGCTTTGGCTTTGGCTTTGGCTTTGGCTTTGGCTTTGGCTTTGGCTTTGGCTTTTGATGTGGCTTTTGATCTTCAGCCCCTTCGGCAGGCCGAGCGAAGGTGTCCATCCGGGGGTTAGGCGCGCAGCGCCATGCGGCGAAGCCGCATCCATCGAGAGGAGGTGCAGCGAAGCAAACCGTAGGCGATGCCCCCGGATGGACACCGTAGCGAGGGAACACTGAGCCTCAGCGAAGTGCCGTACGCCGGGGCAAAGCCTTTTGGGTTACCTTTTCGGCGTTTGGAAAAGGTGACTCGCTGTAAGAGCGAAACCGCCAGCGGCGACACCCGCAGAAACGGATATGCCCCCAATCCAAAAAAACCAAACCCCTTAACGCGAAGTCTGGCAAAAGTGACCCGCCGCAACGGCGAAACCGTAATCAGCAACCCCCGCAGCAACGGATATGCCCCCAATCCAAACATTGACCCATCCTCAAGCCATGCGTAGCCTTGCGCTTTCGAGGTTCTTCGGCCCACGCCGAAGCTAAGAAGGGAACGCGGTCAAAGCCGCGGCTGCCCCCGCAACTGTGAACGGTGAAATTCGTTGCCACGCCACTGCCAGCTCAATCCACAGAGCCAGCGGGAAGGCGCAGCGAATGCCGGGCCCAAGGCCTGAACACCGTCAGCCAGGAGACCTGCCTCGTCACAGATTTCTCACTACAACCGGGCGGGGTGATCCGGTGGCGAATTCTTCCGCGCGCACGTTCGCAGCGGATCTCGTCCCGTATGCCCGCCCCCTTGCCAAAGGGCATCCGATGAAAACACTGGCCAAACTCCCCGTCACCATCGTCACCGGTTTTCTCGGCTCGGGCAAAACCACCTTGCTGCGGCACATGCTCGACAACGCTCAGGGCCGTCGCATCGCCGTGATCGTCAACGAGTTCGGCGAACTGGGCATCGACGGTGAAATCCTCAAGCAATGCACCATCGGCTGCACCGAAGAAGAAGCCACCGGCCGCGTCTACGAACTGGCCAACGGCTGCCTGTGCTGCACGGTCCAGGAAGAGTTTTTCCCGGTGATGCGCGAACTGGTTGCGCGTCGCGGCGACCTCGACCACATCCTGATCGAGACGTCCGGTCTGGCCCTGCCAAAACCACTGGTGCAAGCTTTCCAGTGGCCGGAAATTCGCAGCGCCTGCACGGTTGACGCGGTGATCACCGTGGTCGACAGCCCGGCCGTGGCCGCTGGCACGTTTGCCGCGTTCCCGGATCAGGTCGATGCCCAGCGCAAACTCGATCCGAACCTCGATCACGAATCGCCACTTCATGAGTTGTTCGCCGACCAACTGGCCAGCGCCGACCTGGTGATCCTGAACAAGGCCGACCAGACCAGCGCGGAAGATCTGGCTCGCGTTCGCGCTGAAGTCGCCGAAGAACTGCCGCCCGCAGTAAAAATCATCGAAGCCAGCAACGGTCGCCTGCCGCTGGACGTGCTGATCGGCCTCGGCGCCGGCTCTGAAGAACACATCGACAGCCGCCACAGCCATCACGACCACCACCACGACGGTGATGACGATCACGATGACCACGATCACGACGCCTTCGATTCGATCTCGATCGAACTGCCGCAAGCCGACGAAAGCCTGCTGCTCGACGCGCTGACGCAACTGGTGGTCAAGCACGGCATCCTGCGCGTGAAGGGCTTCGCGGCGATTCCGAACAAGCCGATGCGCCTGTTGATTCAAGGCGTAGGCACGCGTTTCGACAAGCACTTCGACCGGCAGTGGGGTGCTGACGAAGCGCGCGTCACCCGTCTGGTGCTGATTGGTCAGGAACTCGACGCTGCGCAACTCGAAGCGCAACTGCGCGCCGCGCTCAGCGTTTAAGCCATGCACCTGCTCAGGACCCAGCCCGGCGGTTTCGTGTCGGATGACAACATTGCCGACCTTGGACAAACCCCCGCCGAGCTGGTGATCCTGTGCAGCGGCGATTCCAGCCTGGCGCTGCTCGCCGAAGCGGCGCAGCAATTGCCCGAGGATTACCCGAGCCTGCGCCTGGCCAATCCGATGCAGGTGCAGAATCACGCCTCGGTCGATCTATATGTCGATGAGGTGTTGCGTCACGCCAAGGTGATTCTGATTTCGCTGCACGGCGGCATCGCCTATTGGCGTTACGGTGTCGAGCGTCTGGTGGAATTGTCCGAGCGCGGCGTGCAGGTGATTCTGGTGCCCGGTGATGACCGTCCCGACCCGGAACTCAGCGACCTGAGCACCGTGCCCGCCGAAGATCGCGACCGCCTCTGGCAGTTCCTGCGTCAGGGCGGCATGGGCAATGCGCTGGATTTCTTTCGTTGTCTGGCCAACCGCTGGCTGGCGCGGGATTACGCCTGGGGCGAGCCGCAAGCGCTGCCGCGTACGGCGATTTACCACCCACAGAAAAACACCGCCGCACTGAGCGACTGGCAAGCCGAATGGCTGCCCGGTCAACCGGTCGCGGCGGTGTTGTTTTATCGCTCGCATTTGCAAGCGGCCAACACCGCGTTCATCGATGTGTTCTGCCAGCGCTTGCAGGCGGCGGGGCTTAATCCGTTGCCGATTGCCGTCGCCAGCCTGAAAGAGCCCGGCTGCCTGTCGGTGGTCGAGGACTGGCTGGATGAGGTCGAGGCGGCGGTGATTCTCAACACCACCGGCTTCGCGCAATCCAGCCCGGAAGCCCCGCATCTGCGGCCGTTCCGGCGCAATATTCCGGTGATTCAGGCGATCTGCGCTCAGGACAACGAACCGGGCTGGCGCGACAGCGAGCAGGGCCTCGGGCCACGGGATCTGGCGATGCACATCGCCTTGCCGGAACTTGATGGACGCATCATCAGCCGGCCGATCAGCTTCAAGGATCTGGCCTGGCGCAGTGAGCGCAGCCAGTCCGATGTGGTCTGCTACCGGGCGCAACCCGAACGCATGGATTTCGTCGCCGAACTGGCCCGGCGCTGGAGCGATCTGGCGCGGCTGCCGAACGCGGAAAAACGCATCGCGCTGATCCTCGCTAACTACCCGACCCGCGATGGTCGGATCGGCAATGGCGTCGGTCTCGACACACCAGCGGCAGCGTTGAATATCCTGCGCGCGTTGCAGGCGGAAGGCTTCCCGTTGACGGCTGAGTTGCCGGACAGCGGCACCGCGTTGATCCAGCAATTGCTCGGCGGCGTCAGCAATGACCTCGATAGCATTGACCTGCGTCCGTGCCAGCAAAGCCTGGCGATGGACGCCTATCTGGCGATGTTCAACGCGCTGCCGGAAGCCAATCGCGCGGCAGTGCTGGAACGCTGGGGCACGCCGCAAAACGATCCGATGTGCCGTGACGGACGGATGATGATCGCCGGTCTGCGTTTTGGCCTGACCTTCGTCGGCATTCAACCGGCGCGCGGTTATCAGGTCGATCCGAGCGCGGTGTACCACGACCCGGATCTGGTGCCACCGCACGGCTATCTGGCGTTCTATTTCTGGCTGCGCAACACCTACGGTGCCCACGCGGTGATTCACGTCGGCAAGCACGGCAACCTCGAATGGCTGCCGGGCAAGGGCGTGGGGCTTTCGGAGAATTGCTGGCCGGACGCGCTGCTCGGGCCGCTGCCGAACATCTATCCGTTTATCGTCAATGACCCGGGCGAGGGCGCCCAGGCCAAACGGCGTACGCAAGCGGTGATCATCGACCACCTGATGCCGCCGCTGACCCGCGCCGAAACCTACGGCCCGTTGCGCAATCTGGAGCTGCTGGCCGACGAATATTACGAGGCGCAACTGCTCGATCCGCGTCGTGCGCGGGAGTTGCAGCGCGACATTCTGCAACTGGTGCGCGAAACGCAGATCGACCGCGAACTGCAACTCGACGCCGGTCTGGACAGCGACGCCGATGCAGCGATCTGGCTGCCGCGTCTGGACACCTATTTATGTGACCTGAAGGAATCGCAGATTCGCGATGGCCTGCACATTTTCGGCGAGTCGCCGACCGGACGTTTACGCATCGATACGCTGCTGGCCTTGCTGCGCATTCCGCGTGGCGACGGCAAGGGCGCGCAGTCGAGTTTACTGCGGGCGTTGGCCAAGGCGTTTGAATTGGGCTTTGATCCGCTGGATTGTGCGCTCGCTGATCCCTGGAACGGCCCACGTCCGATAGAGCTGCATAACGTCAGCGACGAAGTCTGGCGCAGCGCCGGCGACACCCGCGAACGGCTCGAACTGTTCGCCACCCAACTGATTTCCCAAACACTACAAATCCCCTGTGGGAGCGAGCTTGCTCGCGAAAGCGGTGGGTCAGGTATATCAATGACGACTGACACGACGCTTTCGCGAGCAAGCTCGCTCCCACAAGGGGCGTGTTGGGCTGAAGTGAGCGCGATCATTGATAACCTGCGCGAAGTCGTCGCCCCACGCCTCGACGCCTGCGGTCCCGCTGAAATGCGCGGCCTGCTCGACGCCCTCGGCGGTCGCTTTGTCCCCGCCGGCCCAAGTGGCGCACCCAGCCGTGGCCGTCTCGACGTGTTGCCCACCGGGCGCAACTTCTACTCGGTGGACGTGCGCAACCTGCCGACCACCACCGCGTGGCGCATCGGTTTCCAGTCCGCCACGTTGATCCTTGAGCGCCACTTGCAGGATCACGGTGATCACCTGCGTCAGCTCGGTCTGTCGGTGTGGGGCACTGCGACCATGCGTACCGGCGGTGACGACATCGCTCAGGCCATGGCGCTGATGGGCGTGCGTCCGGTGTGGGCCACCGGCAGTCAGCGCGTCGATGACTTCGAGATTCTGCCGCTGAGCCTGCTCGACCGGCCACGGGTCGATGTCACGCTGCGGGTCTCGGGCTTCTTCCGCGATGCCTTTGCCAACCTGATTCGCCTGTTCGACGCGGCCGTGCAAGCGGTGGCGGCGCTGGACGAACCGGATGACCTCAATCCGCTGGCGGCGAAAGTGCGCGCTGAGCGTGAAGCGCTGCTGCAATCCGGGCTGGATGCCGATGCGGCGCGGCGCCAGGCCGGCTGGCGGATCTTCGGCGCCAAGCCCGGGGCTTACGGCGCCGGTGTGCAAGGCGCGATCGATGGGCGCCTGTGGCAGACCCGCGAGGATCTGGCCGAGGTTTACCTGAACTGGGGTGCCTACGCTTACGGCGGTGCTGACGAAGGCACCGCCGCCCGCGAGCAGTTCGTCCAGCGTCTGAGCCAGGTGCAGGCGGTGCTACAGAACCAGGACAATCGCGAGCATGACCTGCTCGACTCCAACGACTATTACCAGTTTCAGGGCGGCATGCTCGCGGCGGTGGAAACCCTGCGCGGCGAAGCAGCGGCCAGTTATCACGGCGATCACAGCCAGCCGGATCTGCCGAAAATCCGCACCCTGAAAGAAGAACTGAACCGGGTGATCCGCTCGCGGGCGGCCAATCCAAAATGGATCGACGGGGTCAAACGCCACGGCTATAAAGGCGCGTTCGAGCTGGCGGCGACGGTCGATAACCTGTTCGCCTTCGATGCCACCACGCAGCTGATTGACGATCATCAGTACGCGTTGCTGGCCGACGCTTATTTGCTCGATCCGGCGACCCGGGATTTTGTTCGCGAACACAATCCGCATGCGCTGCGCGACATGACCGAGCGCATGCTGGAAGCGCAGCAGCGCGGGATGTGGCAGGAACCCGGGGCCTACAAAGAGGCCTTGGAAAACCTGCTGCTGGATATAGAAGAAGACACCTGACACACCACAATCCCTTGTAGGAGTGAGCCTGCTCGCGATAGCGGTGTATCAGCAAACCTATTTGTCGCTGACCCACCGCTATCGCGAGCAGGCTCACTCCTACATTGAAATGCATTCACTCCGACCATGACCGAGTATTGAAGATGACCGACACCCCGCATTTCCCGCTCTCCGCCGTGGTCGGCGCCGATGACCTGAAACTCGCGCTGTGCCTCACCGCCATCGACCCGAAAATCGGTGGCGTGCTGATCGAAGGCCCGCGCGGCATGGCCAAATCGACCCTGGCCCGTGGCCTCGCCGATCTGTTGGCGAGCGGGCAGTTCGTCACGCTGCCGCTGGGCGCTACCGAAGAGCGTCTGGTCGGCACCCTCGATCTCGACGCGGCGCTGAGCGCAGGCCGTGCGCAGTTTTCTCCCGGTGTATTGGCCAAGGCTGACGGTGGTGTGCTCTACGTCGATGAAGTGAATTTGCTGCCCGATCATCTGGTGGATCTGCTGCTTGATGTGGCGGCCAGCGGCACTAACCTGATCGAACGCGACGGCATCTCCCATCGGCATTCGGCGCGGTTCGTCTTGATCGGCACGATGAACCCGGAAGAGGGCGAATTGCGGCCTCAGCTGCTTGACCGTTTCGGCCTGAACGTCGCTCTCAGCGGCCACACCGCGCCGACCGAACGCGGGCAGATTATCCGCCGCCGACTGGATTTCGACAGCGATCCACAGGCGTTCTGCGCGCAGTGGGAAGCACAGCAGCAAGCGCTGCGCGAACGCTGCGAACAGGCGCGCATCGCCTTGGCGAGCATTCCGCTGGACGACGATGCGTTGGCGAGCATCACTGAGCGTTGCTTTGCGGCCGGCGTCGATGGCTTGCGTGCCGATCTGGTCTGGCTGCGCGCCGCCCGTGCTCACGCGGCGTGGCGTGGTGCTGCAGCGATTGCCGAGCAAGACATCGACGCGGTGGCGGAATTTGCCCTGCGTCATCGCCGTCGTGAATCGTCTTCGTCCAGCCCGCAGCCTCCCGCGCAGAACTCAGCCAATACCCAAGCCGAACCAAGTGACGGCCAGGGGCAGTGGGGCGACATGCCCGCCCCGGCACTGGCCACGGGCGCCCGCCGCGAAGTGCCGAGCTGGCCAAAAAAGTAACCGGCATTCGTCCCCGATCCGACGCGGGGGCGAATGCCAGACCCCGCGCCGGACGCCTCGATCACGGACGCCAGGGCAAGCGCCACGCCGCGTGCAGCGGCCTGGTGAACTGGCCGGGAACGCTGCTCAACGGCCGCCCGCAAACCCGTGAGGACTTGCAGTTCCAGTTGCGCACTCGTTCTCCCCATGAGTTGTGGCTGGTGATCGTCGATGCGTCGGCTTCGACGCGTCGGCATCAGGCATTAAGTGATGCCAAAGGCCTGCTCGCACAATTGTTCGATGACGCTTATCGGCAACGGGCACGGCTGGCACTGTTGACCGCCAGCGGTACCACGCCGAAATGGCAGGTTCAGGGTTTGAAGGCGTCGAGTAGCTTGCGCACCTGGCTGGAGGCGTTGGGCGCTGGCGGCGGCACGCCATTGGTGGCGGCGTTGGCGCAGGCGCAGCAGTGGCTGGTGCAGCGGCAAAAGCGCTTTCCGGCCGAGCAGCAGCGCTTGCTGGTGGTCACGGATGGGCGTTTGAAAGCCTTGCCGTCGATGCCGGCGCTGGAGTGTCCGGGATTGTTGATCGACATTGAGCGCGGGCCCATCCGATTGGCACGGGCGCGGGAATTAGCGGCGGCGCTGAATGTGGATTATCGGCACATTGATGATCTGTGATGCCTGAGCGGGCCTCTTCGCGAGCAAGCCCGCTCCCACAAGGAATGTGAACGCTGCTTGACCTGTGGGAGCGGGCTTGCTCGCGAAGAGGTCACCTCGGTTCAAACGGATTTCATCAAAACTTGCAGCGCTGCTCTATGCTCCACCCCAGCCCAATCACAAGGAGTGAATCATGCGGGTACTGGTCGCCAATCCTCAGGACGATTTTCGCGTCAAAGCCTACGCCGGCACCAACGGCGTGTTGCTCGCCATGGACCTCGCCGAGCCCCGACGCAAAGGCCTGCTCGGCTTCGCCATCGAGAAGCAGCAGGGTGACAGGCCGTGGTTGTTCCTGTTCAACAGCCTGACGTTTCCCGGCAAGGCTCACACTTTCCCCCAGTATCACGCCACGCCCAGCGATAAGGCCCCTTTGCAGAAATTCCGCTGGGCCGATTACGCGGTGGATCCGGGGACAACGATGCACTATCGCGTGCATCTGGCCTACGGCACGGCGGATGCACCGCAACTGGGCGAATCGCTGGAGCTGAGCATCAGCAGTGACGATGGTCATCCGGCCAACCAAAGCGTGATCTTCAACCGCGCCGTGGCCGCCAGTCAGGCCTTCCAGCGCAAGTTTCCCGAGCTCGACGCGCAGATCAGCGCCAACAAGAACCTGCCCATCGAAGCCTGGCCCGATGCGGCACGACTGTGGCTGGAGAACGGCCTGCTGGAGCGTTTGCTCGGGTACATCGAGCGCGCTGTCGACGCCAATTGGGCGCTGGATATCGCGATCTACGAGTATCAGTTGCAGGCGATCATCGATGCGGTGAACGCGGCGTTCGCCCGCGGGGTTCAAGTGCGTGTGCTGTACCACGCTCGACCTGATGATTCCGATACCGCCCTGAACGAAGCGAACCTGGCGAAGTTGCCGGCGGCAAACAAGCGCGCTCGCGTCACTCATGAGATCTTCCACGATAAATTTATTGTCCTCAGCCGTGTCGATGGCAGCGGGCAGCGCCAACCGCAGGCGGTGCTTTGCGGCAGTACCAATTTCACGGCCAATGGCGTGTATCGCCAGGCTAACGTGGTGCATACGCTCGACGACGTGACGATTGCCACGCGTTATTTGCAAACCTTCGAAGAAGTCTGGGCCAACCCCACCGATGTCGGCGCGACGCGTACCTGGATTACTCAACATAACCCGATGGACCCAACGCAGCCGCTGTTTGCCGGGTTCTCGCCACGCAGCGGTGGTGGCGATTTGCGTGAGTTCGTCGAAATCATCGAGGCGGCCAAAAAGGACGTATTGTTCGTCACGGCTTTTACCCTGCCGGACATGATTCTCAACGCGCTGCTCGGCAAACCGCATGACGACATCCTGCGTTACGGTCTGCAAAACACCGCGAGCAGCATCACCGGGTTTCATGCCGACCGCACAGCCGAATTCGCCGCCACGGCATTACTCAATACCGGGCTGGAAGGCTG
This sequence comes from Pseudomonas sp. 14P5.3.2, assembly GCF_057799175.1. NCBI lineage: Bacteria > Pseudomonadati > Pseudomonadota > Gammaproteobacteria > Pseudomonadales > Pseudomonadaceae > Pseudomonas > Pseudomonas sp. 14P5.3.2. The sequence continues at coordinate 72,385 of NZ_JBYOKU010000003.1, forward strand.
GCTCAAGGAAAGCATGAAAGGCCAGAAGGGCAACCTGCTGGTGCACACCAAAGCCGTAGTCACCGACTTCACCACCGATGCGCCGACCATCATCAGCGGCAGTCACAACCTCAGTACGTCAGCCAGTAACGGCAATGACGAGAACTTCCTGATCATTCGTGGCGACACCGATCTGGCTGACCGCTATGGCCTGGAGTTGCTGCGTTTCTATGAGCATTACCGTTTTCGCTATTTCGCGAAAAAACTCGAGCTCAAGCAAGTGAGTCCGTTGGCGGTGGATGACAGCTGGACCAATGATTACTACGTGGAAGGGGATTTGCGGCAGTTGTCGCGGTTGCGTTTTGCCGGGCGATGATCTGGCGTGTTTGATGACCCCTTCGCGAGCAAGCCCGCTCCCACATTGGCCCCTCTTTGAACTCAGAACTTGCGTCCGACGAATAACCCCTGTGGGAGCGGGCTTGCTCGCGAAAGGGCTAACAGGAAAAACACATTTCTTCTGCTCTTACAGATTTTGAAATGATTTGCCGCTGTAGAAAATGTGCCCTGAGCCTGTACGCTCCAAGGCCATTTTTCATTCAGGATTTGCATGAACACCCTCTCGGAGCCTCCCAGTCGTACTTTCTCCTCGCGCCATGGCGCGGTCTTGACGCACTCGCAGCATCCGGTTTTCCGACTCCCGACTATCGTTGACAACGCGGCATCAGAGCCTTCGCGTTGCACTTTGCCGTGCCCGGCAGCCTGAATTCACTGACGAGAGATCAAGACATTTTATGGAATGGTTAGCGGATCCCACGGCCTGGTTAGGCTTGTTGACTTTGATCGTGCTGGAACTGGTGCTGGGTATCGACAACCTGGTGTTCATCGCAATCCTGGCGGACAAACTGCCGCCGCATCAGCGCGATCGCGCGCGGATCATCGGCCTGTCGCTGGCGCTGATCATGCGCCTGGGCCTGTTGGCGAGTATTTCCTGGCTGGTCACCCTCACGCAGCCGTTGTTCGAGGTGTTCGGCAAGAGCTTCTCCGGCCGTGACCTGATCATGCTGTTCGGTGGTGTATTCCTGCTGTTCAAGGCGACGATGGAGCTGCACGAACGACTCGAAGGCCACGTCGGCCAGCGCTCGAGCAACGCCGCTTACGCGCTGTTCTGGCCAATCGTCGCGCAGATCGTGGTGCTCGACGCGGTGTTCTCGCTGGACGCGGTAATCACCGCCGTCGGCATGGTGGATGAACTGGCGGTGATGATGATCGCGGTGATCATTTCCATCGGTCTGATGATCGTCGCCAGCAAGCCGTTGACCCGCTTCGTCAACGCGCACCCGACGGTGATCATGCTGTGTCTGGGCTTCCTGATGATGATCGGTTTTGCCCTGACGGCCGAAGGCCTGGGCTTCCACATCCCGAAAGGCTATCTGTACGCGGCGATTGGTTTCTCGATCCTGATCGAGGTGTTCAACCAGATTGCCCGGGCCCGGCGCAAACGTTCGATGCAAGGCCTGCGCCCCATACGTGAGCGTACGGCCCATGCGGTGATGCGCCTGCTGGGCGGGCGCAAGTTGGAAGTGGAGGAGGTCGGCGAGGAAATCTCCGACCTGCTGGATGACGGCGAAGCACCGAGTGCGGAGCTGTTCGACCGCCGCGAGCGGGTGATGATCAGTGGCGTGCTGCAACTGGCCGAGCGTCCGATTCGGAACTTGATGACCGTGCGCGCCGACGTCGACACCATCGATCTGGCCGACGACGCCGAGACGATTCGCACAAAATTGATGCACTCATCGTATTCACGTCTGCCGCTGATTCGCAACGGCGCGGTGGATGAGCCCTTGGGCTTCGTGCACAAGAAGGAACTGCTCAAGGAATACCTGGCCGGTGCCGAGCCGAACCTGGAGCACTTGGCGCGCAAGACCATCAACCTGCTCGACAGCTATTCGATCCTCAATGCGCTGGAGCAGATGCGTGCGGCGTCGACCCACATTGCCTTCGTGGTCAACGAGTTCGGTGACTTCGTTGGCGTGTTGACCATGACCGATATCCTCGAATCGATTGCCGGCGAATTGCCCGATGCCAGCGAAATCGAAGGTCCGGATGTGATCGAAGAACAGGGCGGGTTCATCGTCAACGGTGCGTTGAACCTGACTCGTGTTCGCCAACGTACCGGGTTTGGTGCGCAGCCAACAGAGGATTACCAAACGCTGGCCGGGTTGGTGATGAGCCTGCTGGACCGCTTGCCGATGATTGGCGATCGATTGCAGTGCGAGGGCTGGCAGATGACCGTGATGGCGGTGGAGGAGCGGCGGGTGACGCGGGTGTTGCTGGTGCGTGAAATCGAGTAATCCTTGGGCGCTCCTTTCGCGAGCAGGCTCGCTCCCACTCTGGAACACATTCCACAGTGGGAGCGAGCCTGCTCGCGAATGCAATCTGTCCTGCGCCATAAAATCACTGATGAAAAGTAAAGCGATCCTTGCCCGAATGCTTTGACTCATACAACGCTTCATCCGCCTTGATCAGTGCCTGATTCAAGGTGTCGCCATCTTCCACCCGGGCCACACCCATGCTGATCGTGACCGGGTGCTGTGTCGGTTGTTCGCGAATCACCCGGCACAACTTGCCAGCCAGGGCCTCGACATCCTCGCGCCGCACACCCGCCAGATAAATCGCAAACTCCTCGCCACCCAGACGCGCGAAATTGTGCTGCGCCATCACCGTTTTGATATCGGCTGCCACGCGCTTCAGCACTTCATCACCAATGTCGTGACCGTACACATCATTTACTTTCTTGAAGTTATCGATGTCGATCATCGCCAGGTAATGATCATGCTGGCGGGGAACTGTTTTCAGGTGGTTTTGCGCGACGGTCATGAACGATCGACGATTGGGGATTTCGGTCAGCGTGTCGTTATAGGCCTGATCCAGCAGCAGCCTGGACATGATGTAGTTGTAGAGCTTGGCCTCACGCAGTTTGAGGAAGGTGTAGATGCTCAACGAGCAGAGAAACACGTTGTAGCAGGCGGTCATCACGCCCCTGAGTTCAATCAGGGTGGTGGGGGTATTGATGAACGGGTTGAGTACCAGCCAGATGATGGCTTGCGTCGCGAAAAATGCCCAGCGACTCAGTGGCAGCACCGATACGCTGTAGAGCATGCTCGCCGCGGCGAGTACCAGCCATGAGCTGTGAACCGCGAGCGGGACGCCGGTGATGATCAGCCGCACGCCCACGGTCAGGCCCAGTACGAACAGCAGCGTGATCACATCGAAATGGCGAGCCTTGCGGGTGAAACCCATGACCACTGTCAGCGTGGAAAAGAACGTGACAAAAGCCATCGAACGCCAGGTGAATCCCTGTTCTCCGAGGAAGCTGACGACCAGATCGAACACCAGCCAGATGGCGAAACTCGCGACGTAGATCAGCAGACTGAACGTGTGCAGCCGTTCGAATTCATGCTGGATGAACTCGGCCCGCAACTCGGCGGGCGCAGTTTTCTTCAGTACCTGCTCTTCAACGAGTCTGTACATTGCTGCCTTGCTGTTTGCGCTGGTTGTCGAGGATCACCCGAGCCCAAGGGCGGTAACGCAGGGAAAACACAGCGCTGACGTGACAGCCGGTGGATGCCGCATCGGGCAGCGCAGGTTCCGCACGAAACGGCTGGCCCTCGGCACTGACCTGACGGAATGCCTCGCGCACAATACCCACGGAGCAGGGCAGAGCGCTGGCATAGCCATTGCGCACCAGCGGTGACAATTTGCCCGTGCCTGCACCATCCTGCCACCACACCTGAACATCGGCGCTACTCAGCTCGCCCAGCCATTGCCCGTTGACCGTCGGTGCGAGTTTGCCGGCGCTGAACGCACTGATGTGCAGCGGTGCGTCGAGCTTGCCGGCGAAAGCCTTGAGCTGTCGTTGCAACGTGGCTCGGCGATCGGTCGCCAGGAAGTGGAAGTCATCCAGTTCCATCGGCAAATACCAGCCACTGACAGGCAATTTCCAGTCCTTGCGCAGTGTTTGCTGTTGCGCCAGTGACCGACCCAACTGTGCCTGCCAGTAGGTGGCGAGCCCGGCGGTATCCAGTTCGTCGATACGCTGGTAGTAGGCCGGATCCATCTTCAGCCCGAGCACCAGTTGCAAACCCTGTTCCCGAGCCAGTTTCAGGCTGTTGGCGAGCCAGCCACTGGTGCCGCCAAAGTCCGAATCGCCATAAGCTGTCCACTGCACGATCACTGTGCTGATGCCTTGGCGGGCGGTGTCTCGCCAGATTTGTTGCCACTGCGCCTGACTGAGGCTGGCATCGACATTCAGCGGTTGATAAAACACGCGCTCATCAGCACGCACCACCACTGCGCCCAGCATCAGGCAGAAAAACAGCATCCAGCGCGCCATCAGAAATTCCACTCCACACCCAGCAGCACACCGTTGCCGCCGTCATACAGATTGCCGCCCAGTGATTGCTGGTACTCGGTGCGCACTGTCAGTTTCGAACGGTAAGCGTTGTAGCGGTCATCGTCATACCACCATTGCCAGCGCAGACCGACACCGGTGCGCAGGTCCTGACGCCAGTCGTTGCTCGGGTCCTGACTGGCAAATTCGAGGAAGCCATACGGCATGATCGTTTGCGCGGCGTTGGACGGCAGCTTCCACGCATGACCCTGTTGGAAACGCGACAACCACTGGTGATCGCCAGCCTTGGTCCACCATGCGGCATCAAGATAGAGAAAGCGCTCATCCCAGTCGCTTTCATCGACACGCCAATCGTTGCGGTACTGGCCCTGATCGAGGAACGAGGCTGTGGCGCGTAGCAGGTAATCGGTAGTGGTGTGGCCGTCCTGACGATGATCGTCGAGCTGATCCGAGAATTTATGCGGGTTGATCATCTGCCCGAGGCTCAGGCCATGGTTGTCCTGGTCATCGAACTGGCTCTGCTTGTAGATTTCGGCGTAGAGGTTGATGTTCTGCGTGCCCCACGGTTTGTAGCGCAGGCCGACACCCGCTGCGGCAGACTCGGCGTAGCTGGAGCGACTCTGACCACCGAGCAAAACCCGCCCGTAGACCGACAGCGTGCTTCCCGCGCGGCTGGGTTCTTCACCCAGTGCGTGGTCCCACATCGCCACTTGCACGTTCTGTGAACTGGCGCTGCGGCGTGAGCCCTTGGTGTTGTCGTCACGCAGGAAATCGTTGGTCGAAACACCGGCAGGCGACCAGGTGCTGGCGAGGGTGAAAGTGTCACGCCGTGAGAGCGTTTCGTGGGCGCGACGCTGGCGATAGCGCCGGGCTTCCATGCTGCCATCTTCATCGTCGGCGGCTACCGGGTTTTGTTCCAGATCGATTATTCGGCGTAATTCCTTGCGCGCCGAGGCGCTGTCCTCGACTTCGTCATAGCGCCAGGCCAAAGTTTCGCCGAGACGATAATCCTCGGGGAAATCCCGGGTCGCCTGCTGCAGGTACGGAATCGCCCGGGCGCGTTCTTCGCGAGTCGGCGCGCCGGACAGGCGCATGCCGTAATCGGCGCGGTAACGCGGGTTGTTCGGATCGCGACGTACCGCTTCCGCCAGCCAGGCATTGCTTTGCGGCAAGTCGCCAGCCTTTTGTGCAGTGACGGAAGCGGCATAGAAATGCCCGGCATCCGGCGCTTGCTGCAAGGCCTGACGTTGGCGCTGCAACGCCTGGGCGTGGTCGCCACGGGCATCGGCAATCGCTGCGCCGAGTGCCCATTCATTGGCGCCGCGGGTTGTGCTTTGCTGCCAGTAACCCTCGGCAGTCTGGCTATCACCGGCATTCAGCGCACTGCGGCTGGCGGTCAAACGTGCGTTGTCGCTGAGTTCGGCGGCGGGAATGCTGCGCCAGATCGCCAAGGCACCAGCGGAGTCACCTGCGGCCTCCAGCGCATAGGCCAGCGGCAGACGGCTGCCGCGGTCGCCGAGTTTTTCTGCCTGTTGGTAATAAACCACCGCTTCACCGGGGCGGTCCGGCATTGCACAGCGGCCGAGCGCACGATAATCGCCGGCGGCCTGCGGGTGGCTGCCAATTGCTTGCTGCACGGCATCGCACTGACCGTTTTCCGCCAGTTGCGCAAGCAGTTGGCCACGGCTGGCGCCGTCGATCTGGCTGATCAGCGATGCCATCCGCCGCTGTTGTGCGGGCGTGGTGTCTTTGGATAACGCATAGATTCCGGCCAGACGCTGCAGGGCGGTGCCCGGCAGACGACCGCCGAAGCGGTCATAGGCGTTTTCCAGCAGCTCCTGCGCGTGGGCACGATCACCGCTGCTGAGAGCGAGGAAACTGGCCTGATTCAGCGAAGCCAGATCGCCGGTCTGACGGTAGTGGTATTCCCACAGCGTTTGTTCTTCGGTACGGCGACCCATGGACTGGGCCAGTTGCGCGCGACGCTTGACCACCGCTGGAGTCTGCTCCTGCCCCGCAAGCCAGACCATGACTTTGCTGCTCTGCCCCTGTTCCTGCCAGACATCGAGCAGTTGTGCCTGTCGCCGGTTTTCCCAGGGCTGCGGCAAGGTCGTGCTTTGCAACAGATCGGTGGCTTGCAGGCGCTGAGCGAGTACCAGCCACGCTTGGGGATCATCGGTTGGCTGGCAACTGCGTAACTGCGTCAGCGCTGCTTCAGGATCGTGGCGCGACAGCCAGTCGACGGTTTCCAGGCAGGGGCGCTGCAGGTCGTTGCTCAGGCGCTGCACGGTGGGCGCATCATCGGTCTGCCGGGCCAGTTCCCACAGCCGCTGGCGTTGTGTCGGATCCGCCAAATCCGCAGCGGGCAATGACTGCAACCAGCGCTGAGCCTGTTGATCGTGGCCCATGGCAATGGCGCGATCGACCATCGCCAGACGTACCTTGCGCGCGGCGTCAGGGCTTGGTGCCTGTTGCAGCAGTTGCTGCAACGGTTTTTCGTCCAGACGCTGCACGTAGGCGTTGGCCAGACGTTGCCAGCCTTCGGCATCCAGTTGCTTGCGTGCCGCGAGCGGGGCCAACTGATCGATGGTGCCGCTCCAGTCACGCAGTTGCTCAGACCAGTTGGCGCGGGCCAGACGCAGGATGTTGTCATCGCCCCTGGGCGCCAGTTGCGCCAGCCAGTCGTGGGCCTTGGCTGCGCCGCCGAATTTGGCCAGGCTCAAACTGTAGGCCTGCCACAGACGCACACGGTCGTTTAGATCGCTGGTTGCCATCCATTGCTCGACCTGGGTGCTGCTCGGCGGATCCTGTTCGATCCAGGTCAGGCGCAGGTCGAGAGTGGCTGCGCTGTCGCGTTCCGGCAACGCTTCGACGGCGTCCTTGTAGCGGCGTTGTTTGGCCAGGGCGTCCACCAGCAGCGCCCGAGCTTCATCATTTTTTGGAACCTTCTCCAGCAGGTGGCGCATCAGGCGTTCGACTTCTTTCCAGTTGCCTTTCTTCGCTTCCCGATAGCTGCGGTCCATGTAGGGATAGCTGCGAAACTGTTCGAAATCGCTCAGTGGCGCGGCTTGCAGCGGGTAGGCGCTGCTCAGGCCGAGCAGCAGGCTGCCCATCAATAAAGTGTGACGATGTACTGGATTCATGCGACCTCCCGGACGATGCGGTAAGCCGCTTGTTGTTCACTGGCCTGATCGGCCAGGGCTTGATCGAGAACTTCCTGAGTGATCATGCCGCGGGAAATCAGGTGTTCACCGAGGGACATGTGTTCCGCATCGAAATCGATCAGCGCTTGATTGAACAGGGTCGGCGGAACCATGCCGCGCACCTGCAGCAGGTTGCCGAGCAGTACCTGATGGCGACTGACGCGTTCCAGCAGGTCTTCATCGTCCTGATGGCGCTCAAGCACTTGCAGCATATGACGCACTTCCTCACTTTGTCGGGGGCTGGCGTACCAGTAACGAATCCCCAGCGTCACCCGGCCCTGCGGTGCCAGTCGGCAGCGCACCGGGCGTTTCAATTGACGGCTGATCGCACCGAGCGATACCTGACTGACCGGGCCTTCGGAGGCGAGCACCAGAGTGTCGCCTTCCTCGGCGACCGGCAGTACGCCGTAGTGCGAAGCGACCCGGCGCGGCACGGCGTCGATCAGGCGCTGGTCGAGCTTGAACGGATTGAGCGGTGCCCATTCCAGTTCCAGCTGCTCGGCGAGTTCCTGTACCAGTTGGGTGCTGTTGATGTATTCACGCAACAGCAGCTCGCGGCCCAGGCGCCGACGCACCGGGCTGGTGATCGCCGCTTCCAGTTGTTCCTCCGTGAGCAGGCCTTTTTCCACCAGACGATGACCCAGCGGTGTGCGTTGCGCCTTGGTCAATGCCGGGAATTCGTGGGTGGTCTTGTCCCACGCCACGCGTCGCGAGTCGCCCATCGCCATGACCTGACGCAGGGCCCGCACGTTGGCGAAGAAGTTGACGAAGTTGCTCCACATCATTCGTGGCGCCGAGAGCAGGCCTTCGACCAGCCCGTAATAGCGGGTGACGAACCAGCCACGCTGGAACAGGCGATTGAGCAGCATGAAGCCGTTGAGCCAAAGCAATGCCGAGAGCAGCGAACTGTCGGAGAGAATCGATGGATAACGCCACGATTCGGGGGAAATCACGGTGATCAGCCACATCGCGATGAGGACCACGAACAGCAGGTTGACCAGAAAACTCAACATGTAGGCGATCAGCCCGCGACGGTCACGCCACAGGAAGTAGTTGAGCAGGCCCTTGCGGCTCCAGCCGAGGTTCTTGGTGCCTTGAAACACGATGCCGACGATCCAGCGCGACTTCTGCCGGATCGCGTGTTGCAGATCGCGGGGAAAGTGCTCGCGCACGCAGATCACCTGGGAGAATTCGCGGTTCATGCCGAATACCCACGGTTGCTCCAGTGCCAGCTTCGGATCGCTGACCGAGTAACGGGCAAAAATGCACTTCATGCCTTTCTGCTTGAGCCGGAAGCCGATGTCGTAATCCTCGGTGAGACTCTGTACATCGAACGCGATACCGTCACCGTCTTCGAGCAGGGCGCTGATGGCTTTTCGACTGAAGCAAGTGCCGACCCCGGCGCTGGGTACCTGACCGGTCAGGGCTTCACGGACGATGACGTCCTTGCCGTGGTTCTCGGCGAATTCGTCGACATAGTGCCCGGCGGTAAAACCTTTCCACTCAGGCGCGTAGGGGTAGACCGGAATCTGGATCAGATCCTTGTTTGGCAGCAGGTAGTTGAAGAGGCGCAATTCCATCGGCGAAATCACGTCTTCGGCGTCATGCAGGATGAACCCGGCGAACTGGATTTTCGCCTCGCTTTCAAAACGCAGGATCGCGTCGATGATGTTGTTCAGGCAATCGGCCTTGCTGGTCGGGCCGGGGCGGGCGCAGACCACTTTGTGCACGTTGGGATAGTGCTGGCAGACCGCGTCGACGTCGGCCTGGGTTTCGGCGTCGTTGGGGTAGGTGCCGACGAAAATCTGATAATTTTCGTAATCGATGGTCGAGGCGGCCAGGCGCGCCATTTCGCCGACGACACCGACTTCGTTCCACGCCGGCACCATGATTGCCAGCGGTTTTTCGGGGATGGTGTAGAGACGTTGCTCGTCCGCGCGCTCGAATTTTTCGTAGATCCGCCAGCGCCGGATCAGCTTGCGAAACCAGTAGACAAGGTCGATGAACAGGTCATCCAGACCAAGGATGAACATCAACAGGGCGAGGGCGATCGCCACATATTTAAGACCAAACAGCACATACGCAAAGAAGTCGACCCAACCCAGACTCATACGTCGCTACCCACCGCCGAGCGAGCACTCAACCAGGCATGAAGGCGAGTGGCAATGAGTTCGCTGGCGTGGCCGTCGCCGTACGGGAAGTGCACGCGGCTCATGCGGGTGTAGGTGTCCTGGTCGTCCAGCAACTGGCTGGCCTCTTTGACGATGCGGGACTTGTCGGTCCCCACCAGCAGCATGGTGCCGCTTTCCAGCACGGATGGCCGTTCGGTCACATCGCGCAGCACCAGTAGCGGTTTGCCGATGGCCGGGGCTTCCTCCTGCACGCCGCCGGAATCGGTGAGGATGAAATGCGCTCGGCCCATCAGCCACACGAAGTTCGGGTAGTCCTGCGGGGCGATCAGATAGATGTTGGGTTTGTCCGAGAGCGTGCCATACACCACTTCCTGCACCAGCGGGTTGAGGTGCACCGGGTAAACGAACTGAACGTCGGGATAACGCTCGGCCAGTTCTGCCAATGCCTGGCAGATATTGCGGAAACCATCGCCGATGTTTTCCCGGCGATGGCTGGTGATCAGGATCATCCGGCGCTGATCATCGAGGACAGCCAACGGCGAGTCGGCGGCTGGATGCCAGTTGGTTTGCTGCTGGTGATCGCGCATCCACAGCAAGGCATCGATCACGGTATTGCCGGTGATCTCGATGTTGTCCTCGGGCACACCTTCGCGAAGCAGGTTGGCGGCGGTCTTGGAGGTGGGCGGGAAATGCAGGTCGGCAATCACGCCGGTCAAGCGTCGATTCGCCTCTTCAGGCCATGGTGCGCGCAGGTTGCCGGTGCGTAAGCCTGCTTCGACGTGGCCGATGGGTAGCTGACGATTGAACGCAGCGAGGGCGGCGATGAAGCTGGTGGTGGTGTCGCCGTGTACCAGCACGATGTCCGGCTTGACGCGTTCGTAGGCTTGATCGAGTTGTCCGAGCAGGTTCTGCGAGAGACCGTTGATGGTCTGACCCTGGGTCATCACCTGCAGGTCTTCGTCGAGCGTCAGTTCAAAGGCGTCGAGCACCTGGGCGAGCATCTCGCGGTGCTGGCCGGTGGAGCAGATGTTCAGTTGGATGTCGGGCCACTGGCGCAGAACCCTGGCCAGGGGGGCCATTTTGATGGCCTCCGGACGAGTACCGAAAACCATCATGACTTTGAAAGACATTGATCCCTCCTGGGACATGGCAACGCCGGGCTAAATCACCTGACGCCTGTGTTCGCTTGCCGAGAAATAAAAGAAAAGCAGCCGGAATGGAGCTTGTCCAATCCGGCCCGAGGCTTGTGTGTTACCGATAATTTGGAACGAAAGTGCCATCGGTTGATGGCTCTTAGGTGGCACTTTCAGGAAAAGTTCCATCGATGTGCGCGGGGGACGGTGCAGAGTGTGCGCAAGGTGCGCCGCAGCCAGGCCAGATCATGCCGAGGTGGGCGGATGACTGCTGGCGCTTTGGTTTTGCCGACGTGCCGGGCGAAATCTTCACTTAATGTTTCTTCAGTGCCGATGCCCTTGAGCTTCTTCATGAGTTTGCCGTTCTTGTAGAACAGCACGGTCGGCGTGCCGGTGACCAGTGGATGGCGCGGCGACTCAGTGGTGTTGAGCATGTAAATGTTCGCCCGGAGCCGATACGGCTCGGCCACCTCACGAAACACCGGCCCGGCCCATTCGCAGGCAGGACAGTGTTCATTGGCGAAGTACAGGATCACCGGGCGCCAGGTTTTCAGGGCTTTGCGGTAGACAGGCGACAAAGCGGAGAGGGGTACATTCAGGCTCACGATTAGCTCCTTTTCTCGCTTCATCGACGACGCGATCAAGAGATTGAAAAAGCGAGTCATCATTGGCGATGACCCGCTCATCAACTTGAAACGTTGTGTCAGCTCAATTTGGAAAGCGTTACATCACCGAAATACGAGCCAGGCTTGCCGTTTTCTCCATCGTTGGCTTCCAGTTTGACTACGAACTTGATAGTCGCGTTATTGGCCTTAAACTTCTTGGAAAGAACTTCCCAGCTTTGCCCGCCCCCGACATTAAGTGAAACTGGCTCACCCGTCGGGTGAGCCTGCACCGTGATACGACCCGCTGCCCCCGGGTTGGTCTTCATCCGCGCGGATAACATGAATGTCCCACCATCACCGTCTGGCGTGGGCACCTCCTGACTGATAAATGCAGGAGAAGCAATAACGCAATCGCCGTTTTCATAATGAACTTTGTCCGCCTCGGACGCGCTCCAATGAGCACCTTGCTGGGAAAAGTCACCGTTTTTAATCAAATTAGCCATTTCACTCATCCTTGTTCGGTTATTGATGTTTCTGCTGAGCAGAGACTTCAGTAGGCCTCCGGGATCCGTTGGAAACAACTGTCAACTCTGACAGGTAGAGGTTGAAATCCGACAAACGGCAATTCGAAAAAAGAGACCTTGCGAAAGCTCTCCGTGCATCGAATACGCACATCGCTGCACTTGAATGTGACGTTACTACCCACACGATCGCTGAATTGTCCAAAAGCGGCGCCTCTGCGTGCCAGATGTCTCGTTAGCTAACCAGCTGAATAACTTGAAGTTCCACATACGGGCGATTTCGTCCGCGAGCTGTGGCACACTTTCTGCTGTCTATTCCGTAGTAACAAACCGTGTTCCGGTATAGCGGAATAAACATCATCCTGGAGTGCTTGCCATGCATCGCCGTCCTTCGTTGTTCAAAGCGTGTGTTTTTGTTCTTGCGGCTTCGTCCGCTGTCATGGGCATGGCCCAGGCAGCCGACAGCAAGCTCGACAGTGTTCTGGCCCGTGGCAAGTTGATTGTCGGCACCGGCAGCACCAATGCGCCGTGGCACTTTCAAGGTGCGGACGGCAAGTTGCAGGGCTTTGATATCGACATCGCCAGGATGGTGGCCAAGGGCTTGTTCAATGATCCGAACAAGGTCGAGTTTGTGGTGCAGTCGTCCGATGCGCGAATTCCCAATCTGCTGACCGACAAGGTCGACATGAGCTGCCAGTTCATCACCGTTACCGCCAGCCGTGCGCAGCAAGTGGCATTCACCCTGCCGTACTACCGCGAAGGTGTCGGTCTGCTGCTGCCGGCCAACAGCAAATACAAGGAAATCGAAGACCTGCAGGCTGCCGGTGATAGCGTTACCGTGGCTGTGCTGCAAAACGTCTATGCCGAAGAACTGGTGCATCAGGCACTGCCCAAGGCCAAGGTTGATCAGTACGACAGTGTCGACCTGATGTATCAGGCGGTGAACTCCGGTCGCGCCGATGCGGCAGCCACCGACCAGTCTTCGGTCAAATACCTGATGGTGCAGAACCCGGGCCGCTACCGCAGCCCGACCTACGCGTGGAGCCCGCAGACCTACGCTTGCGCCGTCAAACGTGGCGATCAGGACTGGCTGAATTTCGTTAACACCGTGCTGCACGAAGCCATGACCGGCGTCGAGTTCCCGACTTACGCAGCATCCTTCAAGCAATGGTTCGGTGTGGATCTGCCGTCGCCGGCCATCGGTTTCCCAGTCGAATTCAAATGACCCCGTGAGAGCGGGGCGCCTCAATCGCCCCGCTCAAGGTACTGCTGACCATGAACTATCAGTTGAACTTTGCCGCCGTGTGGCGCGATTTCGACACCTTGCTGGCGGGGCTCGGTCTGGGCCTTGAACTGGCGCTGGTGTCGATCGCCATCGGCTGCGTGATCGGCCTGCTGATGGCGTTTGCCTTGCTGTCGAAGCATCGCGCCTTGCGGGTGCTGGCCTCGGTGTACGTCACGGTGGTGCGTAACACGCCGATTCTGGTGTTGATTCTGTTGATCTACTTTGCCTTGCCGAGCCTGGGGATCCGCCTGGACAAGATCCCGTCGTTCATCATCACCTTGTCGCTGTATGCGGGCGCCTATCTGACCGAAGTGTTCCGTGGCGGCTTGCTGAGCATCCCCAAAGGCCAGCGCGAGGCGGGGCTGGCAATCGGTCTCGGTGAATGGCAGGTCAAGGCCTACGTCACGGTGCCGGTGATGCTGCGCAACGTGCTGCCGGCGCTGTCGAACAACTTTATCTCGCTGTTCAAGGACACCTCGCTGGCCGCCGCGATTGCGGTGCCGGAGCTGACCTATTACGCGCGCAAGATCAACGTCGAGAGCTACCGGGTGATCGAAACCTGGCTGGTGACCACGGCGTTGTATGTCGCGGCCTGTTACCTCATTGCCATGCTGCTGCGCTACCTCGAGCAGCGTCTGGCGATTCGCCGATAGGAGGCTGCGATGTACGAATCTCCCAGTTGGTTGCATGAATTATGGGTGGCACGCGAGACGTTGCTGCAAGGCTTCCTGACCAGTGTGCAGGTGTCGGCGCTGGCGATTCTGTTCGGCACGCTGCTCGGTGTTGTCACCGGTCTGGTGCTGACCTACGGCAAGTTCTGGATGCGCGCGCCGTTCCGCTTTTACGTTGACCTGATTCGCGGCACGCCGGTGTTTGTGCTGGTGCTGGCCTGCTTCTATATGGCGCCAGCGCTGGGCTGGCAGATCAGTGCGTTTCAGGCGGGTGCGCTGGGCCTGACGCTGTTTTGCGGTTCGCACGTCGCCGAGATTGTGCGCGGCGCCTTGCAGGCCTTGCCACGCGGGCAGATGGAAGCGAGCAAGGCAATCGGCCTGACGTTTTATCAATCCCTCGGTTACGTGCTGTTGCCCCAGGCGTTGCGGCAGATCCTGCCGACCTGGGTCAACTCGTCCACCGAAATCGTCAAGGCCTCGACCCTGCTCTCGGTGATCGGCGTCGCCGAATTACTGCTCAGAACCCAACAGATCATCGCCCGGACCTTCATGACTCTGGAGTTTTATCTGTTCGCCGGTTTTCTGTTCTTCGTCATCAACTACGGCATCGAATTACTCGGCCGGCACATTGAAAAGCGGGTGGCCCTGCCATGACTCAAGCTCAAGTTTCCAAGGTTCAGAACGGTCAGCCGCTGCTGGACATCCGTGGCCTGCACAAGCAGTACGGTGCGGTCGAAGTGCTCAAGGGTGTCGACCTGAGCATGCAGCGCGGCAACGTCGTAACGCTGATCGGCTCCAGCGGTTCGGGCAAGACCACGTTGCTGCGCTGCGTGAACATGCTCGAAGAGTTTCAGGGCGGGCAGATCCTGCTCGACGGCGAGTCCATCGGCTATGACGAGGTCGGTGGCAAACGCGTGCGTCACGCGGAAAAAGTCATCGCCCGCCATCGCGCGATGACCGGCATGGCCTTCCAGCAATTCAACCTGTTCCCGCACCTGACCGCGTTGCAGAACGTCACCCTCGGTCTGCTCAAGGTCAAGAAAATGCACAAGGACCAAGCCGTGGTGCTGGCCGAAAAATGGCTGGAGCGGGTCGGCCTGCTGGAACGGCGCAATCACTTTCCCGGACAGTTGTCCGGCGGTCAGCAACAGCGCGTGGCGATTGCCCGGGCGATTGCGATGAACCCCAGCCTGATGCTGTTCGACGAAGTCACCTCGGCCCTCGATCCGGAGCTGGTCGGTGAAGTGTTGAACGTGATCAAGGGCCTGGCCGAAGACGGCATGACCATGTTGCTGGTGACCCACGAAATGCGTTTCGCCTTCGAGGTCTCGGACAAGATCGTGTTCATGAATCAGGGGCGGATCGAAGAGCAGGGGCCGCCCAAGGAACTGTTCGAACGCCCGCAATCGCCGCGTCTGGCCGAGTTTCTCAAGAGCACGCGGTTCTAATTTTTTGTTTTGTCATCAGGAGAAGTACCCATGAGCATTACTCGATACGGCACCGGCAGCACCGCCGCTGGCGGTCAGCCACGTCCCTTCGCGCGCGCCGTTGAGGCGGATGGCTGGCTGCACGTGTCCGGCCAGGTGCCAGCAGTGGATGGCGAGATCATCGTTGGCGGCATCGTCGAGCAGACCCACCAGACCATGAAGAACCTGATCGCGATTCTCGAAGAGGCCGGTTATGGCCTGGAAGATGTGGTGCGTGCCGGCGTATGGCTGGACGATCCGCGGGATTTCAGCAGTTTCAACAAGGTCTTCGGCGAGTACTTCAAACCTGAACACGCTCCGGCGCGGGCCTGTGTGCAGGCGAGCATGATGGTGGATTGCAAGGTCGAGATCGATTGCATCGCGTACAAGAAAAAGGCCTGAGTTATGGCTCTCCCCTCACCCTAACCCTCTCCCGGAGGGAGAGGGGACTGATCTGTATCGATGCGAATTTTGCGTATGACGCTTACATTTACATCGATACGGTCAGGCTCCCTCTACCTCCGGGAGAGGGCGGGGGGTGAGGGCCTCGATCCAACTGACACAACACCTCAGGCCAGTTACCATCCCGGCACTTCTTATGGGAACCACTGACATGACCGAAGACACCATCAAACGCCGGGCCCGTGGTCTGGACCGGGCGTTCGATATCCTCGATTTCCTCAAGGAGATCGGCCAGCCGTTGCGTCCGAACGACATCGCCAACGGTATCGGCAGCCCGAAATCCACGGTCTACGAACTGGTGGCGTCACTGCTGGAACGACGGATTCTGGAGCCGGTGGGCAAGGACGGTCACGTCTATCTGGGGCGCCAGTTGTACTTCCTCGGGCAGGCGCATTTGCGCCATTTCGACCTCAGTCGCGAAGCCGATCACGCCTTGCAGGAGATCGTCAGCCAGACCCGGGAAACCGCGCAGATGTGCCTGCTCAACGGGCGCAAATACACCGTGGCACTGATGAAGGAAGGCGAGCGGCATTTCCGCATTTCTTCCGACATTGGCGAAAACGCACCGATCCCGTGGACGGCTTCAGGACGCCTGTTGCTCGCGCATCTGAGCGACCAGCAAATCATCGACCTGATCGACGAAGACGATTACATCCTGCCCGACGGCGAACGCCTGCCGCTGGAGCGCTTTCTTGCGGAGATCCGGCAGGCCGGCATCGACGGCTTCTTCTCCTTCGACAGCGTTGCCGACACCTTCACCCATTGCTTTGCCGCTCCGGTCAAAGACCCCGGCGGCGTGGCCATCTGCACCCTGTGCATCGTCGCCCCACGGGCCGATGCGAAGAACAATTACGACGACTATCGCCGGGTGCTGATCGAGAGCGCGAACAGCCTCGCCCGGCGCATCAACGAATAACCGCGGCCGCCTGCGGCCGCGACTGAATGCGAGGAGTTTGACCATGACGACTGCCATCAATACCGCTGTGGAAAAGGGCGCCGCTGCGATTGGCGCGCACCTTGTGCGTGACGTCAGCCTGCCGGCGCTGGTGCTGCACCGCGAGGCGCTGGAGCACAACATTCGCTGGATGCAGAAGTTCGTCAGCGACAGTGGCGCCGAACTCGCGCCCCACGGCAAGACCAGCATGACCCCGGCGCTGTTCCAGCGTCAGCTCGACGCCGGCGCCTGGGGCATCACCCTCGCCAGCGCCACCCAGACCCGCGCCGCTTATGCCCACGGTGTACGCCGGGTGCTGATGGCCAACCAACTGGTCGGCACGCCGAACATGGCACTGATTGCCGATCTGCTGGCCGATGCCGATTTCGATTTCTACTGCATGGTCGATCACCCGGACAACGTCGCCGATCTCGGCGCCTACTTCGCCTCGCGTGGAGTGAAGTTGAACGTGATGATCGAATACGGCGTGGTCGGAGGCCGTTGCGGTTGCCGCAGCGAGCAGGAAGTCATCGCGCTGGCTCAGGCGATCAACGCGCAACCGGCGCTGGCCCTGACCGGAATCGAAGGTTACGAAGGGGTGATCCACGGCGATCACGCGGTCAGCGGCATTCGCGAATTCGCCGCGTCGCTGGTGCGTCTGGCGGTGCAGTTGCAGGACAGCGGCGCGTTCGCCATCGCCAAGCCGATCATCACCGCCTCGGGTTCGGCGTGGTACGACCTGATTGCCGAGTCGTTCGAAACGCAGAACGCCGGCGGGCGCTTCCTGAGTGTGTTGCGTCCGGGCAGTTATGTCGCGCATGACCATGGCATCTATAAGGACGCGCAATGCTGCGTGCTGGATCGTCGCAGCGATCTGCACGAAGGCCTGCGTCCGGCGCTGGAGGTCTGGGCGCATGTACAGTCGATGCCGGAGCCGGGTTTTGCGGTGATCGCCCTCGGCAAGCGCGACGTGGCGTTCGATGCCGGGCTGCCAGTGCCGTTGCTGCGTTACAAGGCCGGTGTGTTGCCGGCGGTGGGCGACGATGTCGGCGCGTGCAAGGTGACGGCGGTGATGGACCAGCATGCGTTCATGAGCGTGGCAGCGGGGGTTGAGTTGCGGGTGGGCGACATCATTTCCTTCGGTACCTCGCACCCGTGTCTGACGTTCGACAAGTGGCGGGTGGGGTTGCTGGTGGATGAGCAGTTGGCGGTGGTCGAAAGCATGGAGACTTGTTTCTAAGGCTTCAGACCGAGTCGTGGCCATTCGCGAGCAAGCTCGCTCCCACAAGGGAATGCATTCCAAATTGTGGGAGCGAGCTTGCTCGCGAAGGAGCCAGTCCAGACATCCGCGAATCAACAGAGACTGCACAAGATGAGCACCCTCAGCCCCCTGGGCCCGAACACTCCGCGCATCGCCCTGATCGGCGAGTGCATGATCGAACTCCAGCACCGCGCCGATGGCAGCCTGCAGCAAAGCTTCGGCGGCGATACCTTGAACACCGCGGTGTACCTGTCCCGCGCTCTCGGCGACAAGGCCCGGGTCGATTACGTCACCGCGCTCGGCGACGACAGCTTCAGCGATGCCATGTGCCAGAATTGGGCCGATGAAGGCATTGGCCTGGACATGGTGCAGCGTCTGCCCGGTCGCTTGCCCGGCTTGTACTGCATCCAGACCGACGCCAACGGCGAGCGGCGTTTCCTCTACTGGCGCAATGAAGCGGCGGTGCGCGACTGCTTCACTACTCCAGCGGCCGAGCCGATTCTGGCGGCGCTGGCGGACTACGACGTGCTGTATTTCAGCGGCATCACCCTCGCGGTGTTAGGCGCGAAGGGCCGCGAACGCTTGATCCAGACCCTGATCGAAGCCCGCCAGCGCGATGCGCGGATCGTCTTCGACAACAACTATCGACCGCGGCTGTGGGCCTCACAGGAAGAGGCGCGGGCGGCCTATCGCAGCGTGTTGCCGCATGTCGATCTGGCGTTGCTGACCGTCGATGACGAACAGGCGCTGTTCCATTTTGCCGATTGCGACGCGGTGTTCGAGGCGTACGCGCAGATCGGCACGCCGGAAGTGGTGCTCAAGCGCGGCGCCGAGGCGTGCCTGCTTCGTTGTGAGGGCGAGGCGTTCGAAGTGCCGGCGCAGAAGGTTGCCAAAGTTGTGGATACCACGGCGGCAGGGGATTCGTTCAGTGCGGCGTATCTGGCGAGGCGCTTGCTGGGAGGCAGTCCGGTCGAGGCGGCGGAGGCGGGGCATTGGCTGGCGAGTCGGGTGATTCAGGTGCCGGGGGCGTTGATTCCGAAAGAATGAGTGTTCTTGTGGCGAGGGAGCTTGCTCCCGCTCGACTGCGCAGCAGGCGCAAGCCTTATTGGGGCGGCTCCGCCACCCAGCGGGAGCAAGCTCCCTCGCCACAAACGCCCGAAAGCAAAGCCTTCAATCGCGGAAAAACACCTGCACCAGGTGATAGCCGAACTTGCTCTTGATCGGCCCATGCACCGTGCGCAGCGGCTTTTTGAAGATCACCGCATCAATCGCACCGACCATCTGCCCTGGCCGCACTTCACCCAGATCACCGCCGCGTTTGCCGGACGGGCAGGTCGAGTATTTTTTTGCCAGCACATCGAACGCTTCGCCCTTGGCAATGCGTTGTTTGAGCTGTTCGGCCTCTTCGGCGGTTTTCACCAGAATGTGGCGGGCTTGGGCTTTCATCGTGCGATACCTGTAACGGGGTGACGGCGGGGCGCGGGATTATGCCTCAAGTGAGGGCGTTTGGTTGATCATCTCGCGGATCTTGTTGGCCAGCACTTCAATCGAAAACGGCTTGGCCACCATGTCCATGCCATCCTCGAGAAAGCCCTGACGCTCGGCGGCTTTCTGCGCATAACCGGTCATGAACAGCACTTTCAGGCCCGGACGATGCTGGCGAGCGATTTCCGCCAGTTGCCGGCCGTTCATCCCCGGCAGGCCGACGTCGGTCACCAGCAGATCAACACGCAGCTCCGATTCCAGCAGCGGCAGGGCGGCGCTGGCGTCGGCGGCTTCGTGGGCGAGGTAGCCCAGCTCCTTGAGCAGATCGAGCACCAGCATGCGCACCGCCGGGTCATCTTCAACCACCACCACGGTTTCGCCACAGGTGGCGGTTGGCGCAGTGCTGGTCGGCTCCACCAGCGGATGTTCGGGCTCCAGCAGGTTCAGGCGCGGCAGGTACAAGCGCACGCAGGTGCCGTGATCCGGCAGGCTGTCGAGGCTGACATGGCCGCCCGATTGCTGAGCGAAACCATAAATCATCGACAGTCCCAGCCCGGTGCCCTGGCCGATCGGTTTGGTGGTGAAGAACGGATCGAACGCCTTGGCGCGCACCGACGGGGTCATGCCGGTGCCGTTGTCGCTGACCGCCAGCATCAGGTAGTCGCCGGCCTTGACCGGTTCGAGGGTGGTGATGTCGTTGCCGTCGAGGTAGACGTTGGCGGTTTCGATCAGCAGCTCACCACCATCGGGCATCGCATCGCGGGCGTTGATCACCAGATTGAGCAGGGCGTTTTCCAGTTGACTGACGTCGGTGCTGATCGGCCACACATCGTCGGCCAGCCGCAGCGTGAGTTCGATCGGGTCGCCCTTGGTGCGGCGGATCAAATCTTCCAGCGAATGAATCAGTTCATTGACGTTGAGGGTTTTGCGGTCCAGCGACTGCCGGCGCGAGAACGCCAGCAGGCGATGGGTCAGCGCCGCCGCACGGTTGGCCGACGACACCGCCGCCTCGGTGAAACGCCCGATTTCATGGGCGCGGCCGTCGGCGATGTAGCGTTGCATCAGATCGAGGCTGCCGATGATTCCGGTGAGCATGTTGTTGAAGTCGTGTGCGATACCGCCGGTGAGCTGACCGACCGCTTCCATTTTCTGTGCATGGCGCAACGCATCTTCGGCGCGCTCGCGTTCGAACATCTCGTTTTGCAGGCGCTGATTGGCCTGGGCCAGTTGTTCGGTGCGGGCGCTGACCCGTTCTTCGAGGGTTTCATTGAGATTGCGCAGCGCTTCTTCGGTCTTCTTCCGTTCGCTTTCGTCGATCACAAAAATGTAGAAACCGTTGACCGCGCCATCGGCACCGTGGCGCGGCAGGTAGTTCATCAGCGCGTGGCGGCTGCTGCCGTCACGGTGCGGGGTGTACAGGCTGAACGAGCAGGGCCGCCCGGCCAGTGCCTCGGCAATGTATGGCGCGCGCAGAAAGTAGGCCTCTTCGCCGATCACCTCGCGAATGGTGCGCCCATACAGTTCCTGCGGCGTGAGGCCGTACCAGTCCAGATAGGCGGCGTTGTTCAGACGGAAGCGTTCTTCGTGGTCGACATAGCTGATGAGGATCGGCATTGCATTGATGATCAGCTGCAATTCCGTCTGGCTCTGACGCAGTGCCTGCTCGGTGTGCTTGCGCTCGGTCAGGTCCAGTGCGGCGCCGAGGAAACGCACCGGTCGTCCATGGTGATCCTTGTAACAGCGGCCGCGGGCAAACACCCAGCGCAGTTCGCCGTCGGCTTTCAGCAGGCGATATTCCTCGGCGTACTCGGTACCGTGGGTGATGCAATGCTTGATGCTGCGGGCGATCAGGGCGCGGTCTTCGGGATGCACGCCTTGCAGGTAGTCGCTGATCGGCAGCTGGCTGGCCAGCGCCGGATCGATGCCGTGCAACTGGGCGAAATGCGCGTCGGCGATGAAACGATCTTCGCCGATGTCCCAGTCCCAGGTGCCGACCGCATCGGTGGCCGCCAAGGCCAGTTGGAGGCGTTCTTCAGTGTCGCGCTGGGCCCTGAGACTTTCTTCGGAACGGCGTTGCAGTTCGAGGGCGATGCGCCGACGTTCGTTGGTTTCGATGGCGGTTACCAGAATCCCCGCCACTTGCGCATTTTCATCGCGGATCGGACTGTAGGTCAGGTCCAGCCAGAAGTCAGACTCTATGCCTTCGCGTTGCAGGGTGAATCGCCGTTCGCTGTAGGTGCGCACCTGGCCTTGTAGGACGGCTCGATAAATCGGGTCGGTAAAGTCCTGAAGTTCTGGCCATATAAGGTGCGCCGGCTGTCCGAAAGCGTGCGGATGCTTACTGCCGGCGAGCATCGCAAAGCCATTGTTGTAGATCTGCGTGAGCTGCGGCCCCCACAACAGCAGCATCGGCATCGGCGAGTGAATCACGATGTCCACCGCGGTGCGCAGGCTTTGCGGCCAGGTGCCAGAAGCGCCCAACGGAGTGCGGCTCCAGTCGGTACGGGCGATCAGGGCTTGGGCGTCATCGGGGGAGGGTGCTGCGTTCATCACATCTATCCTGAGCGTCGGTCAGTGCGTTGGCATCTACTATTCTTGCACTTGCGGTAGACGCTGTATGACCCGTCACGTCACGACAGCGGGTCATTTCTGTTCATTGAAAGCTTCGCGGGTGCTTTTTGCCATGGAAATCGATGCACTGTTGCTCCGTCTGTCGAGCCAGCACGGCTCTGACCTGTTCCTGTCCACGGGAGCGCCACCCAGTGCGCGCATCGATGGCGTGCTGACGTCGTTCAGCG
The DNA here is from genome assembly GCF_057799175.1 of Pseudomonas sp. 14P5.3.2. Lineage (NCBI taxonomy): Bacteria > Pseudomonadati > Pseudomonadota > Gammaproteobacteria > Pseudomonadales > Pseudomonadaceae > Pseudomonas > Pseudomonas sp. 14P5.3.2. Next base: position 94,731 of record NZ_JBYOKU010000003.1, read on the forward strand.
AGCGGCCGTTCAAGCCCGGTGAGGTCGAGGCCATCGCCAACTCCTTGATGGACGCCGAGCAGCGGCGCGAGTTCGATCGGGAACTGGAAATGAACCTGGCGATTTCCCGCACCGGTATCGGACGTTTTCGCCTGAACATCTTCAAGCAACGCAATGACGTGTCGATCGTGATCCGCAACGTCAAACTCGATATCCCGCGCTTCGAAGACCTCAAACTGCCGCCGGTGCTGCTGGAAACGGTGATGCTCAAACAAGGGCTGATCCTGTTCGTCGGTGCCACCGACTCCGGCAAATCCACTTCGCTGGCAGCGCTCATCGATCACCGCAACCGCCACAGCAGCGGGCACATCATCACCATCGAAGACCCGGTGGAGTATATCCATCGACACCAGCGCTCGATCATCAATCAACGCGAGGTCGGCGTCGATACCCGCAGTTTTCATGCAGCGCTGAAAAACACTCTGCGTCAGGCCCCGGACGTGGTGCTGATCGGCGAAATTCGCGACCGCGAGACCATGGAACATGCGCTGACATTCGCCGACACCGGGCACCTGGTGCTGTCGACGTTGCATGCGCACAACGCCAATCAGGCGCTGGACCGTATCGTCAATCTGTTCCCCGAAGAGCGCCGCCCGCAGTTGCTGCACGCGCTGGGCAACAATCTCAAAGCGTTTGTCTCGCAACGGCTGGTGCGCACTGTGGACGGCCAGCGCCGGGCGGCGGTCGAAGTGATGCTCGGCACGCCCACCATCGCCGACCTGATCCGTCGCAACGAATTGGGCGAACTCAAGGGCATCATGGAAAAGTCTGGCGAGGTCGGCATGCAGACCTTCGACGCGGCGCTGTACGGGCTGGTGGTGGAGGGCGTGATCAGCGAAGACGAAGCGCTCAAGCATGCGGATTCGCAGAACAACCTGCGCCTGCGCCTGAAACTGCATGCCGAGGCGGGGCCGGCACCCGCGCCCACTACATCAGGCGATTGGGGCCTGATGGATTAACACCCCACCCCTGTGGGAGCGGGCTTGCTCGCGAAAGCGGTGGGTCAGTCACATTGTTATCGACTGACAGATTGCCTTCGCGAGCAAGCCCGCTCCCACAAGGGGATGGCGTGCTAATCCGACAGCTCCGGGCGATTGCGGAACTGCTCCAAGGCCTCGGGATTGGCCAGCGCATCGGTATTTTTCACCGGCTCACCGTGCACCACATTGCGCACCGCGAGTTCCACCACTTTGCCGCTGATGGTGCGTGGAATATCGGTCACCGCGACGATCTTCGCCGGCACATGGCGCGGTGTGGTGTTGGCGCGGATCACCTGGCGGATCTGCTGTTGCAGTTCGTCATCCAGCGCAACACCGTCCTGCAGGCGCACAAACAGTACCACCCGCACATCGTCCTGCCATTGCTGCCCGATCGCCACGCTGTCCAGCACCTGCGGGACTTTCTCGACCTGACGATAGATTTCCGCCGTGCCGATGCGCACGCCGCCGGGGTTGAGCACGGCGTCGGAGCGGCCATGGATCATCATCCCGCCGTGAGGCAGCTGCTCAGCGTAATCGCCCTGGGCCCAGACGCCCGGGAACAAGCTGAAATAGGATTTGCGCAGTTTTTCGCCGTCAGGGTCTTGCCACAGGCCGATGGGCATGGCCGGGAAGTGCCGGGTGCAGACCAGCTCGCCTTTTTCACCGATCACGGCAACGCCGGCGTCGTTCCACACCTCAACCGCCATGCCCAGGCTTTTGCCCATGATTTCGCCTCGGCGTACCGCCGACAGCGGGTTGCCGTTGACGAAGCACGACACCACATCGGTGCCGCCCGACATCGACGCCAGGCACACATCGCGCTTGACGTCGCGGTAGACGAAGTCATAGCTCTGCGGCGACAGCGCGGAACCGGTACAGAGCAAGGTCTTCAGGCTACTCAGATCATGGCTGAACGCAGGCTTCAAGCCGCTGCTTTCCAGTGTTGCGAGAAATTTCGGGCTGGTGCCGAACACGCTGATGCGCTCGTCGTCGATCAGATCCAGCAGTCGCTCATGGCCGGGGTGAAACGGCGAGCCGTCATACAGCACCACCGCGCTACCGACCGCGAGCGCCGAGACCAGCCAGTTCCACATCATCCAGCCGCAAGTGGTGTAGTAGAACAACCGATCACCGGGGCCGAGATCAACGTGCAGTCCGTGTTCCTTGGCATGCTGCAGCAGCACGCCGCCAGTGCTGTGCACGATGCATTTCGGTACGCCGGTGGTGCCACTGGAATACAGCACGTACAACGGATGATTGAACGGTACCGGGACAAAACGCGGTTCGCCGCCGGGTTGGTAGAAATCGTCCCACAACGTCACGTTGGCGTGGCTGTGGTAATCCTCGGCACGGGCCTGTTCGCGGGCATAGGGCACGATGATCAACTGCTGCAGCGACGGCAGTTGCGCGAGAATTTCGTTGACCTTGGTGGTCTGGTCGATGTCTTTGCCGGCGTAACGGTAGCCGGCGCAGGTGATCAACACCTTGGGTTCGATCTGGCCGAAACGGTCGATCACGCTTTGGGTGCCGAAGTCCGGCGACGAGCACGACCAGATCGCGCCGAGGCTGGTGGTCGCGAGCATCGCCACCAGGGTTTGCCAGGTGTTGGGCATGCACGCGGCCACCCGATCGCCGAGGCCGATTCCGCAGGCCATCAGGCTGGCCTGAAAACCGGCGACTTGCTCGGCCAGTTCGGCCCAGGTCAGTTGTTCGCGCTGGCCGTTTTCCGCCACGGCAATCACCGCGACTGCATCGTCACGACGGCGCAGCAGGTGCTCGGCAAAATTCAGGGTCGCACCGGGAAACCATTCGGCACTGGGCATTTGCGCGCCCTCACGCAGGACGGCGTCGGGCTGGGTGTGAAAGCGGATATCGAAGAAGTCGACGATCGCCTGCCAGAACGCCTCGCGCTGATCCACGCTCCAGCGGTGCAGGTCGGTGTAGCTGCTCAGGGCCAGGCCATGACGCTGATTGATATCGCGGCGGAAATTGTCCATGCGCGATTGGGCGATACGCTCGGCATCGGGTTGCCAGAGGATGTCGGACATTGGTTTGCCTCTTGTTTTGTTGGTCAAGCACACAGGTCAGAGTGCAGCACTTACTTATGTGGCGAGGGAGCTTGCTCCCGATCGGCTGCGCAGCAGTCGTAAATTGTCGGGGGCGGCTTCGCCACCCAGCGGGAGCGAGCTCCCTCGCCACAGGGGGCCTGCGCTACCTATTGCGCCAACCACCCCCCATCAATATTCCACGCCGCCCCCCGCACCTGACTTCCAGCCTCGCTGCACAGAAACAACACCAATTCCCCCAGATGCTGCGGCGTGACGAACTCCAGCGACGGCTGCTTCTCCGCCAGCAGATCATGCTGCGCCTGCTGCGGGTCGACCCCTTTGGCAGCACGATCATCGATCTGTTTCTGCACCAGCGGCGTCAGCACCCAGCCCGGACAGATCGCATTGCAGGTGACGTTGCTGGTAGCCGTTTCCAGGCCAACCACTTTGGTCAAACCAATCACGCCATGCTTGGCCGCAACATACGCGGCTTTGCCGGTCGAACCCACCTGACCATGCACCGAAGCAATGTTGACGATCCGCCCCCAGCCCTTGGCGCGCATCCCCGGCAAGCTGAGGCGGGTGCTGTGGAACACCGATGACAGGTTGATCGCGATGATCGAGTCCCAGCGCTCTACCGGGAACTCCTCAACGGCGGCGACATGCTGGATCCCGGCGTTGTTGACCAGAATGTCGACGCCGCCAAATTCACGTTCGGCGTAAGCGATCATCTCGGCGATCTGCGCCGGATCGCTGACATCGGCTGGGTGGTGACCGACCTTGCCGGCGAACTGGCCGACTTCGGCGATCACGCTCGACGCATCGCCAAAACCGTTGAGAATCAGATTGGCGCCGGCCTTGGCCAGGCTCAGGGCGATGCCCAAACCGATGCCGCTGGTGGAGCCGGTGACCAGTGCGGTCTTGCCCGAAAGAGTCGTCATGAATACCTCACACAATGCCAGTGGCGTAGAAAGTGCCGATCACTACGAAGACCGCCAGGGTCTTGATCAGCGTAATACAGAAAATGTCTTTATAGGCTTCGCGGTGGGTCAGGCCGGTAACCGCCAGCAGGGTGATCACCGCGCCGTTGTGCGGCAGAGTGTCCATGCCGCCGCTGGCCATCGCGGCCACGCGGTGCAGCACTTCCAGCGGAATGTTCGCCGCGTGCGCCGCTGCGATGAACTGCTCGGACATCGCCGCCAGCGCGATGCTCATGCCGCCCGACGCCGAACCGGTGATACCCGCCAGCAGGGTGACGGTAATCGCTTCGTTGACCAATGGATTGGGGATTTGCTTGAGCCAGTCGGCCAGCACCAGAAAGCCTGGCAACGAAGCGATTACCGCACCGAAGCCGTATTCCGAGGCGGTGTTCATTGCCGCCAGCAATGCGCCGCTGACCGCGCTTTTGCTGCCTTCGGCGAGTTTGCTGCGGATCGCCTTGAAGCCGAACACCAGCACCATCAGGATGCCGATCAGCAATGCCGCCTGCACCGCCCAGATCGCCGTGAGCTTGGCGATTTCCGTGGTCACCGGCGTGGCCATCCCCGGCAGCGCAAGGCTGTGGGTCTTGCCGTACCACTGCGGAATCCACTGGGTGAACAACAGGTTCATGATGCCCACCGCCAGCAGGGGCGACAGGGCGATCCATGGGTTCGGCAACTGCAGATCTTCGGCCGTTTCCGGCTCGTTACGCAGTTCGGTGCCGTAGCCTTCACCCGCGCGCTGCGCCTTGTTGCGTTGGCGCTGCAGGAACAGCATGCCGGCGCAGAACACGAAGATTGTGCCAATCACCCCCAGCCACGGCGCGGCCCACGCGGTGGTGTTGAAGAAGGTGCTGGGGATGATGTTCTGGATCTGCGGAGTGCCGGGCAGGGCGTCCATGGTGAAGGAGAACGCGCCGAGGGCGATGGTCGCCGGGATCAGGCGCTTGGGAATATTGCTCTGGCGGAACATCTCGGCGGCAAACGGATACACCGCAAACACCACCACGAACAACGATACGCCGCCGTAGGTGAGCAGGGCGCAAACCAGCACGATCACCAGCATCGCCTGTCGGGTGCCGAGCAAGCCAATCGCCGCAGCCACGATCGAACGGGAGAACCCCGACAATTCGATCAACTTGCCGAACACGGCGCCGAGCAGGAATACCGGGAAATACAGTTTGATGAAACCGACCATTTTCTCCATGAACACCCCGGTGAAGGCAGGGGCGACGGCGGACGGGTCGGTGAGCAGGACAGCGCCGAGGGCGGCAATCGGGGCGAAGAGGATGACGCTGTAGCCACGGTAGGCGGCGAGCATCAGCAGCGCGAGAGCTGCCAAGGCAATGATCACACTCATGGTGTGTCTCCAGGGATTGTTATTTTTGTGGGTGAAGCGGGTGTGGGGAGGGCTTTAGCGAGATCTGTGCCAGATATTCAAACCATTGAAATGTAAGGGTTTTATAGGTTTCAGCGTGTTGAGAGTTGAAGGGTTGTCTCTTTCTGGAGATTTTTGCTGAGAGGGCTGACGCCTTCGCGAGCAAGCCCGCTCCCACATTTGGAATGCGTACCCCCCTGTGGGAGCGGGCTTGCTCGCGAAGCTCTGGCTGTTGTCTTTTTTTGGAGACTTAAGTCTCTTTATTGAGACTCGGCGATGCCCAAGGCCAGCATCTTCTTGTACAGCGTCGAGCGTCCCAACCCCAGCCGAGCCGCCGCCTCCGGCACTTTGCCCGCACATTGCGCGAGGGTGGACTGGATCAACTGCCGGTCAAACCGCTGCCGTGCCTCGGCGAATGTCTCCTCGGCCAACGGTTCCAGCGTCGAAACCGACGGACGCTCAACCGGGGTAAAGGTGCCGATGGCTGCACGAATATCCTCTTCAGTGAGGATCAGGTCATCGCTGAGCAGCGCCGCGCGCTCCAGCACGTTGCGCAATTCACGAATGTTCCCCGGCCAAGCATGTTGTCCGAGCAGTTCCAACGCCGCGCGGCTGAGTTCATGCTGGCTACGCAACTCTTCAAGGATCGCTTCGCTGAGCGCCGGCAAATCGTCGAGACGCTCGCGCAGCGGCGGAACCTGGATCGGCAGCACGTTGAGGCGGTAATACAGATCGGCGCGGAACTCACCGCGCTTGATCGCGGCTTGAAGATCGGTCGAAGTCGCCGCGATCACTCGCACATCGCTCTGAATCACGTCGTTGGAGCCAACCGGTTCGAATTCCTTTTCCTGCAGCACCCGCAGCAGTTTGCTCTGCAGCGGCAACGGCATGTCACCGATCTCATCGAGAAACAGCGTGCCGCCCTGCGCGATCTGCAACTTGCCGGTCCGACCCTTGCGGTCAGCGCCGGTAAACGCACCGGGCGCGGTGCCGAAAAACTCGGCTTCCAGCAGCGCTTCGGGAATCGCCGCACTGTTGATGCTGACGAAGGCTTTGTGCGCCCGGGGCGAGGCGCTGTGAATCGCCTGGGCCAGCAACTCCTTGCCGGTGCCGGTTTCGCCGAGCAGCAACACCGGTGAATCGGTGCTCGCACTGCGGCGGGCGCGGCGTTTGACTTCGAGGCTGGCGCTGCTGGTGCCGATGAAATGGGCGAAGTTGTATTTGGTCTGCCGCGCCCGCAGCAGCGAGCGGGTCGAGGCCAGTTCTTCCTGCATGCTCAGGTAGCGCTTGAGCATCGGTGACAGGCTGCGCAATTCGTCGAACAGGGCAAACCCGATAGCGCCGATCACCGCGCCGGCGTCGTCGTGGATCGGCAGACGCATCACCACCAGCGGCTCTTTCGGCGTGTCCTGCATGTCCAGCAGAATGGGGCGGCCGGTGCGCACCACTTCACGCAGCAGGCTGCCGGGGATCACGCTTTCGCAGGGTTTGCCGATGGCTTTTTTCGCCGATTCAAGACCAAAACGCCGCGCATAGCGCTCGTTCATCCAGACGATGTTCGCGTCACGATCGACAATCACCGTGCCTTCGCTGGACTGCTCGATGATCTCGAACAGCGAGCGGATCGCCAGCGTGCGAACGCGTTGGTAGTCCTTGAGGCTTTCGGTGGTGTTCATGCGTGGGTTGATCCGGAGTTTGGGTTGTCTGTAAGGCCTTCTTCGCGAGCAAGCCCGCTCCCACAGGTTTCTCTGGGGTACCCAATATTTGGGTACAACCCGAATCCCTGTGGGAGCGGGCTTGCTCGCGAAGGCCGCGACTCGGTTTCAAGTCAAACAGTGATCATGCCTACCCCGGATGCGCCGCCGCCAACAGCTCCTTGGTGTAAGGATGCTGCGGCGAGTCAAACACCTCATAGCTGGCACCGCGTTCAACCACTTTGCCGTCCTTGATCACGATCATGTCATGCGCCAGTGCCCGTACCACCGCCAGGTCGTGGCTGATGAACAGGTAGGTCAGGCCGTGTTTTTCCTGAAGGTCGCGGAGCAGGGCGACCACTTGTTTCTGCACGGTACGGTCAAGGGCCGAAGTCGGCTCGTCGAGCAGGATCAGCGCCGGTTTCAGCACCAGCGCCCGGGCGATGGCGATGCGCTGGCGCTGACCTCCGGAAAATTCGTGCGGGTAGCGATGACGACTCTCCGGGTCCAGGCCAACCTCCTTGAGCACGCGGATCACCTGTGCATCGCACTCTTCGGCGCTGGACTGGCAATGCACCTCCAGCCCTTCACTGATGATTTGCGCCACGGACATCCGTGGACTGAGACTGCCGAACGGGTCCTGAAACACCACCTGCATCTGCCGACGCCACGGCCGCAACTGCTTCTGATCGAGACCGTCGAGGGCCGCGCCCTGAAAGCGGATGCTGCCCTCGGAGTCGAGCAGCCGCAGAATCGCCTGGCCCAGGGTCGATTTACCCGAACCGGACTCGCCGACGATGCCCAGGGTTTTGCCGCGCTGGATATTCAGGCTGATGCCGTCCACCGCCCGCAAATATTGTTTGCGCTGGAACAGCCCGCCACCGACAACGAACTCGACCCGAAGATCATCCACCTCCAGCACGTTCTCGCGCTCGTCCCGGGGCAGGGCTTCGCCCTCCGGTTCGGCATTCAGCAGCACGCAGCTGTAAGGGTGCTTCGGTTCGGTAAACAGGGTTTCGCACGGCGCCTGCTCGACGATCTCGCCAGCCTTCATCACGCACACCCGTTGCGCGATGCTGCGCACCAGATTGAGGTCGTGACTGATCAGCAGCAGCGACATGCCCAGGCGTTGTTGCAAGGACTTGAGCAGCAGCAGGATCTTGCGCTGCACCGTCACATCCAGCGCCGTGGTCGGTTCATCGGCGATCAGCAGTTCCGGCTCGCAAGCCAGGGCCATGGCGATCATCACCCGTTGCCGCTGGCCGCCGGACAGTTGATGCGGATAGGCCTTGAGGCGTTCTTCGGGCTTTTGAATACCCACCAGTTCCAGCAGTTCAAGGATGCGTTGTTGCGCCGCTTTACCGCCCAGTCCCCGATGCACCAGCAGGGTTTCGCCGATCTGCTTTTCGATGGTGTGCAGCGGATTGAGCGAGGTCATCGGCTCCTGGAAGATCATCGCGATGCGGTTGCCACGCAGTTCACGCAGGACCTTGGGATCGGCGCCGAGCAGTTCCTGACCGCGATAGCGAATGCTGCCACTGGTTTGCGCATCGCCTTCGGGGAGCAATTGCAGGATCGAATGCGCGGTTACCGACTTGCCCGAGCCCGACTCGCCGACCAGGGCCAGGCACTCGCCGGGGCGGATGTCCAGGCACAGGTTGCGCACCGCCGGCTGGCCATGGAAGGCGACATTCAGGTCACGGATTTCGATCAGGTTATCAGTCATGGTCACACTTCAGGATCGAGGGTCGAACGCGTCACGTAACGCTTCGCCGATGAACACCAGTAAAGAAAGAATCAGCGCCAAAGTGAAAAACGCCGTCAGCCCGAGCCATGGCGCTTGCAGGTTTTGTTTGCCCTGACCGATCAGTTCGCCCAGCGAAGCACTGCCGGCGGGCATGCCGAAACCAAGGAAGTCGAGGGCGGTGAGAGTGGAAATCGCCCCGGTCAGAATGAACGGCAAGTAACTCAGCGTCGCGTTCATCGCATTGGGCAGGATGTGCCGGAAAATCACTTTGCGATCAGTCAGGCCCAACGCGCGAGCCGCTTTGACGTATTCCAGGTTACGTCCGCGCAGAAACTCCGCGCGCACCACATCCACCAGTGCCAGCCACGAAAACAGCGCCATGATCCCCAGCAGCCACCAGAAATTCGGCTCGACGAAACCGGACAGAATGATCAGCAGATACAGCACCGGCAATCCGCTCCAGACCTCCAGCACGCGCTGCCCGAGCAGATCGACCCAGCCGCCGTAATAACCTTGCAGAGCGCCGGCGGCGATGCCAATCAACGCGCTGATAGCGGTCAGCATCAGGGCAAACAGGATCGACACCCGGGCGCCGAAAATCACCCGCGCCAACACGTCGCGCGCCTGATCGTCGGTGCCCAGCCAGTTGACCTTGGAGGGCGGGCTCGGCGCGGGTTGGTTGAGATCGTAGTTGGGGGTGTCCTCGCTGAACGGGATCGGCGGGAACAGCAGCCAGCCACCGTCCTTGCGGATCAGGTTCTGCACATACTCACTGCGGTAATCGGCCTGGAACGGCAGTTGCCCGCCAAACTCCTGCTCGGTGTAGCGCTTGAATACCGGGAAGTAGAGTTGGTTTTGATAGCTGACGACCAGCGGTTTGTCGTTGGCGATCAGTTCACCACCAAGGCTGAGCAGGAACAGGCCGATAAACAGCCACAACGACCACCAGCCACGGCGGTTTTTCTTGAATCGTGCAAAACGGCGACGGCCCAGAGGCGAGAGCTTGAACATCAGGCGTTCCTCGCGGCGAAGTCGATACGGGGGTCGACCAGGGTGTAGCACAAGTCGCCGATCAGTTTTATCAGCAGGCCGAACAGGGTGAAGATGAACAACGAGCCGAACACCACCGGATAGTCCCGGGAAACCGCCGCTTCGTAGCTCATGCGGCCGAGGCCGTCGAGGGAAAAGATCACTTCGATCAGCAGCGAACCGGCAAAAAACACACTGATGAACGCCTGCGGAATTCCCGAAACCACCAGCAGCATCGCGTTGCGGAACACGTGGCCGTAAAGCACACGGCGTTCGCTCAAGCCTTTGGCGCGTGCGGTGACCACATATTGTCGGGTGATTTCATTGAGGAACGAGTTCTTGGTGAGGATCGTCAGCGTGGCGAAACCACCGATGACCAGTGCTGTCACGGGCAACACCAGATGCCAGAAGTAATCGGCGATCTTGCCCAGGGTCGACAGCGATTCGAAGTTGTCGGAGACCAGCCCGCGCACCGGAAACCAGTTCAATGACGTGCCACCGGCAAACACCACAATCAGGAACATCGCGAACAGAAATGCCGGCATCGCGTAGCCAATGATGATCGCAGTGCTGCTCCAGATATCGAAATGGCTGCCGTGATGCACCGCCTTGCGGATGCCCAGCGGGATCGACACCAGATAGGTGATCAGCGTCGCCCACAGGCCGAGGGAAATGGTCACCGGCATTTTTTCCAGAATCAGGTCGGTGACCGTCGCGCCGCGGAAAAAGCTTTTGCCAAAATCCAGCTGCGCGTAGTTCTTGAGCATCAGCCACAGGCGTTCATGCGCCGGTTTGTCGAAACCGTACTGTTTTTCGATGTCCTTGATCAGTTGCGGATCGAGGCCACGGCTGGCACGCGAAGTGCTGCTCATGGTCTCGCTGGAACTGCCGCCGACACTGGCACCGCCGATCCCTTGCAGATGAGCGATGGCCTGTTCGACCGGGCCGCCGGGTGCCGCCTGAATGATCACGAAATTGACCAGCAGAATGATCACCAGCGTCGGAATGATCAGCAGCAGGCGCCGCAGAATGTATGCCCACATCAGTGCGGTCCTCCGGGTCTGCCACGGCCGATTTTTGCGGCGGTCATCTGCTGGTTGGTCAGCGGCGTACTGCTGATTTCCCACCAGCTCTCGATCGCTTCGTCATTGCTGGCCTGTATCGCCGGCATGCCGAAACGGTTCCACCACACGGTGGAGGTGCCCGGCGGGTAATAATTGGGAATCCAGTAGTAATTCCATTGCAACACCCGGTCCAGGGCGTGGGCGTAGTGCAGCATGTCGCTTTGGGTCGAGGCGCGGATCAGGCCATTGATCAAGGTATCGACTGCCGGATTCTTCAGCACCATGTAATTGTTGGCGCCGGGGTCGTTGGCCGAAATCGAACCGAAGTAATTGAGCAGCTCGCCACCCGGAGACGTGGTGACCGGATAGCCGGTGACGATCATGTCGTAGTCGCGGCTCATCAGGCGATTGACGTATTGCGAGGAGTCGATGCGGCGGATATTCAGGTCGATGCCGATCTGTTTCAGCGTGCGCTTGTAAGGCAGAAGCAGACGGTCCATGCCGTTCTGGCTGACCAGGAAGGTGAAACTTAACGGCTCGCCCTCGGCGTTGACCAATTGGTCGCCATCAGGTTTCCAGCCGGCTTGTTCCAGCAATTGCAGGGCTTGCAGTTGCTTGTCGCGGATCAAACCGCTGCCATCGGTTTTCGGCGCTTCGAAGACCTGGGTGAACACCTCATCGGGAATTTGCCCGCGCAACGGTTCGAGGATTTTCAGCTCGGCGGCATCTGGCAACTCGCGGGCTGCCAGTGCGGAGTTGGAGAAATAGCTCTGCTGGCGGATGTACATGTTGCGCATCATCTGCCGGTTGCTCCACTCGAAATCCCAGAGCATCGCCAGCGCCTGGCGTACCCGACGATCCTGAAACATCGGTTTCTGCAGGTTGAATACAAAGCCCTGGGCCGATTGCGGGGCTTCGGTGGCGAGGTGGGCTTTCTGCAAGCGGCCGTCACTCAGCGCGGGGCTGTCGTAGCCGATCGAATAGCCGGTCGCGGAAAACTCGCGGTTGTAGTCATAGGCGCCACCGCGCAGAACCTGACGGGCGACATCGGTGTCGCCGAAATACTCGATGCTGAAGTGATCGAAGTTATACAGGCCGCGACTGACCGGTAGATCCTTGCCCCACCAGTCAGGGTTGCGCTCGAAGGTGATGCTGCGCCCGGAGTCGACCTTGCCGACCCGGTACGGGCCGCTGCCCAGTGGCGGTTCATAACCACCACCGCCGGCGAAGTCGCGGGTTTTCCACCAGTGCTCGGGAAATACCGGCAGGGTGGCGATGTCCAGCGGCAAGGTGCGGTTTTCATTGCTCTTGAAATCGAAACGCACGGTCAGCGGCGCTTCCACTTCCACGCCTTTGACGTCGGCGAACTGCGTGCGATAACGCAGGCTGCCCTGGGTCATCAACAGGTCATAGGTGTAACGCACATCTTCGGCAGTGATCGGCTTGCCGTCGGCGAAGCGTGCCTTGGGATTGATGAAGAAGCGCAGCGACAGGCCATCCTCCGAGCGCTCCATCTTTTGCGCCACCAGGCCGTAGACCGTGTAAGGCTCATCCATCGAGCGCTGGGCCAGAGGCGAGTAGAGCATGCCGTCGATCTGGGTGACGCCGATGCCTTTGTCTATATAAGGCAGGATGTGATCGAAATGCCCGATCTCTATCGCCGAGCGGCGCATGGTGCCGCCCTTGGGCGCCTGCGGGTTGGTGTAGTCGAAATGGCTGAAACCGGCCGGGTATTTGGCGGGTTCGCCATAGACGGTCAAAGCGTGTTGCGGGGTGGCGTCCACACCAGCGGCGCCGAACAACAGGGCCACGGCAGTGAACAGCAAAGTCGGGAAAGCCAGTCGCATTGTCAGCCTTAAAGCCGGGTGATCGATAAGCGCAATTTGTACGCGAGCGGCGCGTCAGTCGCCAGCCGTATCCTGTAACCAAAACACAACGGCCCACCAAAAGGCGGGCCGTGGCACAGCAAACCGGACGCGGGATCAGTCCTGGCGGCTGGTGACTTCGAGCAGGTGATAACCGAACTGGGTCTTCACCGGGCCTTGCACGACGTTGATCGGCGCGCTGAAGACCACGGTGTCGAATTCCTTGACCATCTGGCCAGGACCGAACGAACCCAGGTCGCCGCCCTGACGGCTGGACGGGCAGGTAGAGTTGGCCTTGGCGACTTCGGCGAAATCAGCACCGCCTTCGATCTGGGCCTTGAGTTCGTTGCACTTGTCTTCGCTGGAAACCAGGATGTGGCGGGCAGTGGCTTTAGCCATGGGGAAACTCTCCAATCTATTTCAGTAAAGTGTGGAGCCTACCGGATTCAGTAAGCGATTTCTCGGCAAAGTTCCACTCGGCTTATTGGCGTATGTCTACAGTTGTGCGGCTTTCAGGCGCAGAGCGTGCTCGACGTAGAGTTCGACGGGATCAGGGGCGGGGTTTAGTAAACCGTCTGGTCGCCGCAGGGTGGCGAGGTGGTTGAAGGGGTAGTCGGAGCGGATGACCGAGCCCAAGTGCGAGCTGTAGCGGCCCACGAAACCATCGTTCTGTCCGGCTTCCGCGACGAAATGGCCGGACAACGCCCGGCAGACGGCATGTACCGGATCAAGCGGCGCAAGCCATCCTTCCTGCAGCGTGCCGCTCCAGGAATAGTAGTGAACGTCATTGACCCGTTCCGCGCCTTGGCCGCCCCAGGTAGAAGGCAGGCCTTGAGGATACTTCTTGTTGAATTGGCTGACCGCCTGTGTGGTCAGGGCGTTCAGCGCTGCCACGGCATTCTGCGGCAGGGTCGGTTGACCACTGAGTAGCGAGAGGAAATCAGCGAACCGGGTCGCCACCTGCTCTGCCACCTGCTCCGGCAGGCTCCCCGGAATCAGTGCCTGGCGCAACGTGTCCGCCAGTTCCGAACCGTGGTTGGGTCCACTGACCGACGTGACCGAGGCGATCTTGTGCGGTGCCACTGCTGCGGCGAAACGGCTGGCCAGCGCACCTTGGCTATGTCCGATCAGGTTGACCCTGGCGGCCCCTGTGCCCTGCAGGACCCGTTCAATCTGCAGCAGCAGTTGCTGGCCACGAACTTCGTTGTCATGGGCCGCCGACAGCTGCGGCACAAACACTTGTCCACCTGCCTCCCTCAGTGCTTGCTTGACATCATGAAAAAGCTCGAAACGGCCGATACGGTCAAACCCGAACAGGCCATGGACCAAAAGGATGGGGTAGCGGGTTGTCGCATTCCGTTGCATGTTCCTGCCTCTTTTGCAGATGCTTGTCAGTGGTTGGTGCGTGCCACTGTAAAACAGGCCTACGGGTTGGCGATGTCTGAAAAATCCTCGGAGTGAAGGGGAATCTGGACTAAAAATGGTGCGAATTTTCGTTTCTGCTTGAGGGGCTAGTCGGAACATTTGGCAATCTTTTGCCGCGTATCGACAGATTCGTCGCTGTCTGCCTACGTCAGACGGTGTGTTTGCCTCGGGGGTGCGGGGCTTTGGGCTGACTTCGCCGATTCGCTGGATGAGGTTCAATGGATTTCGTTCGACGCTGCCTTGATGGCAGCGTTCTATCCAAGGAATGGAGCTGCGAATGTCTATTTACGAAGTCACTAGCGAGTCTTGTGCAATGCCGCCGGCAAACATTGTCCCCTTGTCGGTTGCCACCGAAGGAGGCGGCCATCTGAGCTTGAAGGTGGACGGTGAAAATTTCGAATTCAGCTATCGACCGGCGTCTGCACCCGCTTCATCGCCAGCCTTGGACCTGTCCGCCCCGACGGTCGAGGTGTTGGAGGGCGGGATGCTTGATCCTTCTCTGAGCCATGCATTCGTCAGGGTTGCGCCTTACCCCGACATGATGTGCGGTGACAAACTGGTGCTGAGCTGGCGAGGGCTCGATGACGAAGGGTTGGCTTATAGCCATGAGGCCACCCGCTCGGTAAGTGAAGGCCAGGTGGGCGAGGAAATCGTCTTTGTCATAAAAGGTCTGCACATTGCGCCGCTGGAGCGCGGTTCGCTGGAGCTTTACTGGACGCTGCATAGCGTTGCACTGCCTCAGCCGGTGTCATCCCGTCGCCTGCAACTGGATGTGGGCGATCCAGAGCCTGAGCTGCTTGCACCGATCATTGAAGAAACAGTGGGCGGGACGCTCGATCCGTCCCGTGTTCCACAGGGTACAAGTGTCACTGTGCGCCCCTATGCCCGGATGGCGGCCGGCGACCGGATCAGCCTGTCCTGGCAAGGCGCCGAGGGAGCGCCGGCATTCAATGATGTGTTGACCGTGGAGCCGTTTGCCGTTGGTGAAGCGCTGTCTTTCTGGATTAACGCCGATTGCATCGCTGCCCATTCCACACAAGAGGTGAACGTCAGTTACCGGGTCAAATCAGCAGCGGCGCAAGTAAGGAAGTCTGCGAACTCGCGAATTCTGATCGCACCGTTGATTCGGGGGGATCTCGCGGCGCCACAAGTGCTGGAAGCGCAAGACGGTGAGCTGGAAGCGGCAGATGCGGTAGACGGGGTTACTGTGGTGATCGGCGATGCCCAGGCCGAGGAGGGAGAACTGGTGTACCTGAAATGCGATGGCGAGTATTTCAGTCATCGCGATGACCGGGACATCACTCGGGAGAACGCTGGGCAACCTTTGGTGTTCATCGTGCCGTACCGCTTCTGGCGCGAGCATCGGGAAACCGTGGTGCAGGTGTCGTATTCGGTGGAGCGACTGGATGATGCCAGTC
The DNA here is from genome assembly GCF_057799175.1 of Pseudomonas sp. 14P5.3.2. Taxonomy (NCBI): domain Bacteria; kingdom Pseudomonadati; phylum Pseudomonadota; class Gammaproteobacteria; order Pseudomonadales; family Pseudomonadaceae; genus Pseudomonas; species Pseudomonas sp. 14P5.3.2. Next base: position 110,398 of record NZ_JBYOKU010000003.1, read on the forward strand.
AGGCTTCCGGCGTTGCCCGGGTCCGAGTGCGGCCGTAACTCTGGATTGAGCTGAGCGATGGTCCGACCTTTGCGGGTTACTGATTCAACCCGCAAAGGCTGTTCTGAGCGTCAGGCTTTCAGTCGTTTGGCTGCGTTCGACAGCAACTGCTCCGTCGCGCCGAACCCCAGGCAACCATCGGTGACGGATACGCCATAACGCAGGGCGGGGCTCAAAGGCTGGCAGCCCTCGAACAGATGGGACTCGATCATCATGCCGATCAAGGAGCGATCACCTTGCAGCCGTTGCTCGAGTACCTCGTTGAACACGTCGGGCTGGCGCAGTGGATCCTTGCCGCTGTTGGCGTGGCTGCAATCGACCATGATTCGGCTCGGAATCTTCAAGCGATTCAGGTCGGCATGTACCCGGGCGACGCTTTCGCGATCGTAGTTCGGGCCTTGATGACCACCGCGCAGTACCAGATGAGTGTCGGGGTTGCCCGGTGTCTGAATGATCGCCGGGTGCCCTTGGCTGTCGACGCCGAAGTGTCGATGTGGATGGGCTGCCGAACGCATGGCATCGACGGCTACGGTTACGCCACCGTCGGTACCGTTCTTGAAACCGACGGGCATGCTCAGGCCGCTGGCCATTTCCCGGTGGATCTGCGACTCGGTGGTGCGTGCGCCGATGGCAACCCAACTGAGCAGGTCGTCGAAGTAGCCGGCAGCCATTGGCTGCAGCAACTCGGTAGCGATAGGCAGTCCCAGACGGATCATTTCAAGCATCAATTCACGCGACAGGGTCAGGCCGGCGGCCATGTCATCGCTGCCGTCCAGGTGTGGGTCGTAGGCAAGACCTTTCCAGCCAACGGTGGTGCGTGGTTTTTCGACGTAGGCGCGCATCACCAGCAGCATTTCGTTGCTGACTTCATGGGCCAGGCGGGAAAGCTTTTCCGCGTATTCGAGTGCGGAGCGTGGATCGTGAATCGAGCAAGGGCCGACGACGACCAGCAGGCGATGGTCTTCGCCATTGAGAATCGCGCGGACCGCCTGGCGGTGGGCTGCGACTTGCTGGGCGAGGGCATTGCTCAGGGGCAATTGCTGTTTGAGCTGCAACGAGCTGGGCAGACGCAGGGTCAGTGCTTCGTTGGCAGAGTTCAGGGTGGTCAGTGGCAGAGCAGAAACAGACGAGTTCATATTCGGAATTCCTGGGCTGGCGGCGGGTGCTTCCCGCTCACTCGGCCCTACTGGGGTGTTCGACAATTGGCCGGATTGGCTGCGTGTGTGTGCTTGCCACCTGTGGGTGACCGATCGGAGGCGGCAGGCTGTCCCGAGCGGAGGCTGCTAAATCGCCAGGCGGTAAAAGTGTCGTAACGGTAATAAGTGGCGTAGTTCATGTCGTGATTCCTCAAAGTGTCTGGTGTGTTGCTGAAAAAGTTATGGGCCTGAAAAAACAAAACCCCCGGTCGGGAGGCCGACCGGGGGTTGAGAATTCTCTGGTAGGCGACCCGTTTTTATGGGCGCCGTGTGGGTATCAGGCGCGCCACTGGCTAAACCAATACCCAAAATAAAAGCTTGCTGGAGCGCAAACGTCATTCGCCCGTGCAGCCGCAACCGAGCGCAGGGCGCTAGCGGAACGAAGCTGTGAGAGGGCGTTGAACATGGTCTGTCTCCGATGAATGCGCCGAGCTTACTAGAGGCCCATATGCCTGAGCAATCAGAAATTGCTATTGCTCATTCAAGGCGTTACCTATCGCTTGAGTGCCACGGACGTTGTGACACACTGCGTGTTTTGCATCACTGTAGGGATGAATAATGTCGACGTTCACCATCGCTGCCGCCCAATCGTTTTCCGTTGCTGGTGATCTGGCGGCAAACATCACCCGTCATTTGCGTTTCATGGCCACGGCGGCGGAGCAGGGCGTCGAGCTGCTGGTGTTCCCGGAGTTGTCGTTGACAGGCTACGAAGGCCAGATGGCCGCAGACCTGGCAATCGATCCGCAGGATCCGGTGCTGCAACCCTTGCGCGATTGCGCTCGCGAGCTTGGGCTGAGCGCCGTCGTCGGCATGCCGATTCGCCAGAAGGGCAGTCCGCAGGTATTGATCGGCGCTCTGACGTTAGGCAGAGACGGCTCTCTAGAGGTTTACAGCAAACAACATTTGCACAGCGGCGAAGAGCTTTTCTATGCCCCAGGGACTGATGGTTCGACCTTGCGCATAGGGCGCGACACCGTCGCGCTCGCGGTCTGCGCTGATTTTTCCCACTCCAGCCACGCGGCAGCGGCCGCCGGTGCTGGCGCCGACCTGTACGCAGCAGGCGTGCTGATTGGCGAAAAAGGCTATGGCGTGGATAGCGCAATACTGCAGGGCTATGCCCAAAGCCACTCAATGGCGGTGCTGATGGCCAATCACGCCGGGTTAACAGGTGGATGGCAGTCGGCGGGGCGCAGCGCGGTCTGGTCTGAAAACGGGGCGCTGGTCATCGCCGCGCCAGGCCCAGGTGAACTTCTGGTAATCGCTCGACGTGATGCTGGCGAATGGATCGGGCGGACAGTCCATGTGACGGTGGGGCAATGACCTACCATTTGCGTCGCGCTGAGCCGGATGATCGGGAATTTGCCCGCGAACTGACGTGCCGGAACATGCTGCGCTATTACATTGAGCACGATTTGCTGTGGCAGGACGAAGCGTTCGATGTTGCCTGGAATGGTCGGGACAACTGGCTGATCATTCTTGATGAAGTTCTCTTGGGATTTTTCAGCCTCAGTCGGGATCGTCGGGCGCTGTACATCCGCGAGCTGCAAATAACCGAGGCCTTCCGCAGGCAGGGCGCAGGATCCTGGGCGATTGATCAGGTTATTGCCATGGCCCGCACCGAAGGACTTCCGGCGCTGCGTCTGACAGTATTCAAAAATAATCCGGCACAAAGCCTGTATAAGAGAAAGGGCTTGATCAGGTGTGGCGAGGACGAGTGTTTCCTGAGGATGCAGCTCGATTTCGGTACACCTGTGCTCTGAAACCCACGGCCGGCAAGCCCTCGATGATGAATTGAAACTTTTTAAATGATGCTTGCCGCTAGGTCTGTCTGGCACTTTTTGCTAAGGTGTCCGGCATCCCAATAAGACCATATCGCGAGGTGTCTGCTTGATTAGGGTGCTAGTGGTCGATGACCATGATCTCGTTCGTACAGGCATTACACGTATGCTGGCCGATATCGATGGCTTGCAGGTGGTTGGACAGGCCGAGTCCGGGGAAGAATCCCTGATCAAGGCCCGTGAGTTGAAACCCGATGTAGTCCTGATGGACGTCAAGATGCCCGGTATTGGTGGCCTTGAGGCCACGCGCAAGCTGCTGCGCAGTCATCCGGACATCAAGGTCGTCGCTGTCACTGTGTGCGAGGAAGATCCATTTCCTACGCGCCTGCTGCAGGCGGGCGCCGCCGGCTACCTGACCAAGGGCGCTGGATTGCCGGAGATGGTCCAGGCCATCCGACTGGTGTTTGCCGGGCAGCGTTACATCAGTCCGCAGATTGCCCAGCAACTGGCGATCAAGTCGTTCCAGCCAACCAACGATTCACCTTTTGATGCCTTGTCCGAACGGGAAATCCAGATCGCGTTGATGATTGTCGGCTGCCAGAAGGTGCAGATCATCTCCGACAAACTCTGCCTGTCGCCGAAAACGGTGAACACCTATCGCTACCGGATCTTCGAAAAGCTGTCGATCAGCAGCGACGTTGAGCTGACGCTGTTGGCAGTACGCCACGGCATGGTTGATGCCAGCGCCTGATCATGACTGAAGCATTTGATCCCGGCGCCTTTCTGGCGACTGTCAGTGGGCGTCCTGGCGTCTATCGCATGTTCGACAGCGAGGCGCGCCTGCTGTACGTAGGCAAGGCAAAGAACCTGAAGAAGCGCCTTGCCAGCTATTTTCGCAAGACCGGGCTGGCGCCGAAAACCGCTGCGCTGGTCGGGCGTATCGCGCAGGTCGAAACCACCATCACCGCCAACGAAACCGAGGCGTTGCTGCTTGAGCAGACCCTGATCAAGGAGTGGCGGCCGCCGTATAACATTCTGTTGCGCGATGATAAGTCCTACCCTTATGTGTTTCTGTCTGACGGCCAGTTCCCACGCCTGAGCATCCACCGTGGTGCGAAGAAGGCCAAGGGCAAGTATTTCGGCCCGTACCCGAGCGCCGGGGCCATTCGCGAAAGCCTCAGCCTGCTGCAAAAGACCTTTTTCGTCCGCCAGTGCGAAGACAGTTACTACAAGAATCGCACTCGCCCGTGCCTTCAATATCAGATCAAGCGTTGCAAGGCGCCTTGTGTCGGCCTTGTCGAACCGGAGGTCTACGCCGAGGATGTGCGCCATTCGGTGATGTTTCTCGAGGGGCGCAGTCATGCGCTGACCAATGAACTGTCCACGGCAATGGAAGAGGCGGCGATCAATCTTGAATTCGAGCGCGCCGCCGAGTTGCGTGACCAGATTGCCTTGCTGCGCCGGGTCCAGGATCAACAAAGCATGGAAGGCGGCACGGGCGACATCGATGTCATTGCAGCCTTCGTCAATCCAGGTGGCGCCTGTGTTCATCTGATCAGCGTGCGCGGCGGACGAGTGCTGGGCAGCAAGAACTTCTTTCCTCAGGTCGGTATCGAGGAGGAGGTTGCCGAAGTCATGGCGGCGTTCCTCGGTCAATATTTCATCAGCAGTCCGGAACGCGACCTGCCGAGCGAGTTGATCGTCAACGTGGTTCCTGAAGACGCCACCGCCCTGATCGAAGCGATCCATGAGCTACGTGGTCGTGAACTGACCATCAGTCACCGGGTGCGTGGCACCCGGGCTCGCTGGCAGCAGTTGGCAGTCACCAATGCCGAACAGGCGCTGGGTGCACGCCTGGCCAATCGTCAACACACGGCTGCACGCTTCGATGCGCTGGCTGAAGTGCTGAATCTGGATGAGCCACCGCAGCGACTTGAGTGCTATGACATCAGTCACTCCAGTGGTGAGGCTACTGTCGCTTCCTGTGTGGTGTTCGGCCCGGAAGGCGCGATCAAATCCGACTATCGTCGTTACAACATTGAGGGCGTCACGGCGGGCGATGACTATGCGGCCATGCATCAGGCCTTGACTCGCCGCTTCAGCAAACTGAAGGACGGGGAGGGCAAGCTGCCGGACATCCTGCTGGTGGACGGCGGCAAAGGTCAGTTGTCGATGGCCCGTGATGTGCTCAACGAATTGGCGGTGCCGGATCTGATCCTGCTGGGTGTGGCCAAGGGCGCAACACGCAAGGCGGGTTTCGAAACTTTGTATCTTAATGATGCAGCGCATGAGTTCACCTTGCGCGGAGATTCGCCGGCACTGCACCTGATACAGCAGATTCGCGACGAAGCTCACCGCTTCGCGATTACCGGCCACCGTGCGCGGCGGGGCAAGACCCGCCGCACGTCAACGCTGGAAGGCGTTGCGGGCGTCGGGCCAACTCGCCGTCGGGACTTGTTGAAACATTTTGGTGGATTGCAGGAGCTGTCTCGTGCAAGCATCGAAGAGATCGCCAAAGCACCGGGGATCAGTAAAAAGCTCGCAGAGTCGATTTATGCAAACCTGCATAGCGAGTAGAATGCCAACTCACCTCGTAGCCAGTTGTGCCGATGAATATCCCTAATCTGATTACCGTTCTCCGCGTCCTGCTCATACCGATCTTCATTTTGTTGTTTTACCTGCCTTACCAGTGGAGCTATATGGCTTCCGCCTCGGTATTCGCTTTTGCCGCGGCAACTGACTGGCTGGATGGCTACCTGGCCCGCCGCCTGGAACAAAGCACGCCGTTCGGTGCGTTTCTCGATCCGGTTGCCGACAAGTTGATGGTGGCGGTCGCGCTGGTACTTCTGGTGCAGGAACACGGCAACTTGTGGCTGACACTTCCCGCTGCCGTGATCATTGGCCGTGAGATCGTCGTATCGGCCTTGCGCGAATGGATGGCCGAACTCGGCGCTCGCGCGCATGTAGCGGTGTCCAATCTCGGCAAGTGGAAAACCGCGGCGCAGATGCTGGCGCTGGTGATCCTGCTGGCCAATCCGCGTGACTTCAGCTTCTGGGTCTTGCTGGGTTATGCCCTGCTGATGATCTCGGCGGGCCTGACATTGTGGTCGATGGTTCAATACCTACGGGCCGCTTGGCCGCATCTGAAAACCGACGTTGAAAAGAAATAAAACTTTTTTGAATCAAAGGGTTGACGGGGCTTCTGAAATCTATAGAATGCGCCACACCAAGCGGGAATAGCTCAGTTGGTAGAGCACGACCTTGCCAAGGTCGGGGTCGCGAGTTCGAGTCTCGTTTCCCGCTCCAAGTTTGTACGCGGTTGTTGTTGTGCTACTAAACAGCGATCGTTTGAGGCCGAGTAGCAAAATGGTTATGCAGCGGATTGCAAATCCGCCTACGCCGGTTCGATTCCGACCTCGGCCTCCACTATAAACAAGCTCCGTAGATCCATGATTTACGGAGCTTTTTTATTTTCAGTGTGCTGCAAGATTTAGTCTTGAAATCAGCTACTGTGAACTTGCTTCACCGGGACGTGATGTATATATTTCCCGCTCTGCTTCACAAGGCTCAACATTGTCAGGTGTGCTGGTCGACTGACATGAGCACTACACCGCGCTACCGCCCGAATGGCGAAACTGGTAGACGCATGGGACTTAAAATCCCCCGCTCGTAAGGGCGTGCCGGTTCGATTCCGGCTTCGGGCACCATGAATATCAAGGGCTTGCATGACATATCTCATGCAAGCCCTTAGTTCTTTTTTCCGCAATCAAAAAATCTTTTCCGCAATTCGTGACCGTCAGTCACTTCGTAGGGGTAACCTTCATCCCCTTCCGCATACGGATGTACTGTTCTGTCATCCCGACGGTGGTGTGTCCGAGTTGGTCCCGAGCTTCTCTAATGCTCCCTGTTGACTCCTCCTTATCCGTGGCCGCTTTTGCTCGTAGGTCGCGCATCTGAAATTCTGCTTTCGGAATACCGGCTGCTTCCCTGGCGTCATCGAACCTTTTTCTGAGCATGCTGGTCGTCATCGGCTGCCCAGAGTCGATTACTACTAGGCGTGTTGATCTGATTTTGTGTCCGGCCTTTCGCGCCATGATTCGATCGATTACGACTTTGAGCTCACCAATGATTTCAATCCTTCGTTTAGCCCCAGTTTTGCCCTGCTGGACGGAGAGTTTTCCGTCCTTTATGTCACGCTCATCCATCTTCAATGTGTCAGCGACCCTCTGACCTGTTAGATAGAACAGGTCCAAAGCATCTCTTAATGGTTGATCGGCATGCTGGTAGGCTCTGGCAAGGACGTCGTCTTCAACATATATGTCGCGACCGGTTTCTTTATTACCCTTCACGCCTGAGCAAGGATTTGCCAAGGATGTGTAGCCATTCTCGCGAGCAAAGTTCCAAATGGAGCTGAGTAACGCTTTTTCCCGATTTGCACGGACAGGAGCTGTCTTACCACGATGACGAAGGTACTGGCTGACATGCTTCGGTTCGATTGCTTCTAGAGGGGCCGGAGGGTCGTTGAAGAACAGGAGAAGATTTTTCAGTTCGCGCGCGTTGTCCTTCTGGGTGGCATGGGCTTTCGTGGGAACCACCTCATTCATATAAAGCTCGGCCACGTACGCGAAGGTAAGGACGGTTTGTGTCAGAGCTTGAGAAACGCGGCTTTTTTCGAGCTTTGCGTACTCTAAAATGGCTAGGCCGTAATCTGTACCCAGTGGGATTTCCTTGCGTGGTTTCCCGCCAATATCGTATAGGTAATAGGTAGTGTTGCCGCGTTTTCTCTCGCGCAGCCGAGGAATGCTCCCCGGCTTTGTTGGTCTTCGTCCCATTTATCCCACCAGGCGCGGCTGCCACGTTGGAGTTTCTGGCGCAGTGGTAGTTGCTCCTGTCAGCGCCGATGCAATCACGCAAGGCCAGCCATTGCGCTTGATGGTGTGACGAATGCCATTGCGCTTCAGTACCGTAATCTGACCGACTTTAGTTTTAGCTCCGGTCAGCTCGCAGACCTGCTCATGACTAAGAAATTGAATGTTCATGCTGCCTCCTTGCTAACTAATACTGAGCGCTTCGAATGCGCTTGCTGCCACGACTGGAACCTGTCCGTTGCCAATGGCCTTAAGTCGGTCCACCCGATGGGCCACCCCATCAGCCACTCGGCCCATTCCGGGTTCAGATGACCACCATCCAATGCCATCACCGCGTGATCCAGGCGATCGTTCGAGCGGTCGGCTCCCGATCGGCGAGTCAGTGCGGCAGGGGAGGATCCCTTTGCCATGCTCGCCACCAGTGTTGGCCACCGTCTGGTGGCGGTCTTCTGCGACGAGCCAGATCCGATCCCGCTGATGAGGGGCACCGAGGTCAGCCGCTCCGATAACACCCCATCGCGCGTCATACCCCATTTTCGGCAAGGTCACCGAGCACGACGGCAAGTCCTCTTCCCACAAGCAATGGTGAGTTCTCCAGGTCGACGTAGCGCGGTCGTACCTCATCGGTAATTCGTGCCATCTGCCGCCACAGTCCTGAGCGTTCTCCGGCGATACCGAGGCCGTTGCCTGCGACCGAGATGTCCTGACAAGGAAATCCTCCCGAAACCACGTCAACAAGGCCTCGCCATGGTCGTCCGTCAAAACTGCACACGTCAGACCAAATCGGGAAAGGCGGGAGCAGTCCATCGGTTTGTCGTTGCGCCAGTATTTGTGCGGCGTAGGCATCACGCTCAACGGCGCAGACCGTGCGCCAGCCGAGGAGGTGGCCGCCGAGTATTCCGCCACCAGCGCCTGCGAAAAGAGCCAGCTCATTCACGCAGCCTCCACGATGACTTGCTCGGCGCTGGAGTGTGGTTGTCCGGCCAGGCTGCCCTCGATTTCTGGTTGTAATTTCGCAGCCATCGCAAGCACCTGTTCGCGTAGGGACCGGGCATCACGCTCGAGTTTCTTGCCGGTACGAAAGGCGCTGAAGGTTTCGGCGGCGATCCGTAGCAGCTCGCCGATGGCGATCAACGTCTGGTGCTCGGCCGGGCCGAACAGCGGACCCGCTTCAAGTCGTTTACAGGTGTGTGCCAGACGCGTGTGATCGGCCCGGATGAACTGCAGGGAGGCTTGAAGCTCGCGGATGGTTTTGGCGCTTGCTGCGCGCTGGATGTCTTCGCCCTCGCGCAGACCTGTCTCGAGACCATCACTACGGCCCATGATGTAACCGCCCCAAAGCAACAGGGCGGCCAGAACTATCAGGATGACGAGTGCACCGATTTGTATTGGGGTCATCATGTGGTGTGCTCCTTGGGTTGTCGTTGGCTGGTGGTGACAGCCGTCAGTGGTGTGGGGGCAACACGGCATTGGCCGTCCTGCTGCCGCTGCATGTCTTCATCAGCCTTGTAGGCGCGGATGTCGATCAGCGAGGCGACGTGGCGGATGTGCGCGTATTTCAGGGCCTTGCGGCTGGTGTCCAGCGTGGTGATCGGAAGCTGGATCCGGCCGCTGTTGATCTCCGTCACGAACGACTGTTCGTTGAGATTGCGAAAGTACTGCTCGCGGACTTTTTCCAGCGGGATCAGGACATCACCGAAGATGCGATACAGCAGTTCAACGGTGGCCGATTCGGGCGCCGGATGCAGTCGAAGCGGATTCTGTGTAGCGTTACTCATGGCCTTGTCGAGCCTCCTTGCGTTGTTGTCGTGCCGGGTGGTTCCAGGCGTTCAGGCAGTGGCGTCTGGTCAGCTCGCGCAGATGTTCGGGCACTTCGAGGAGCGCGGCGTTACGCTCCTCGCGTGTGCGCATAGAAACGATCTGGCGGGCGTACTCCCTAGGCCACGTCACGGCGATCTGCCGGAATGACAGGAAGATCGATGTCCAACTGCTCGGCCAGCCAGCGGATGCCGGCTTGCATGACGCGGGTCGACTGGCTGTACTGCATTCCGCATTTTTCGTCATACCAGGGGCTGTCCTTGACCCGCAGGTACGCTTTGTCGCGCTTCGGGTCCGCCGGGAGGTTTCCCTTGAGCAATCCTTTTTCCCGCATGAGAGCGATCAGTTTGGGGCGAGTGATACCGAGTTGAGCGGCTGCTTGGGCGAGAGTGCGTTCCATCGCGTCCTCCTCATGCTGCGTGCGCAGCTGGAGTGGCCGCTGCAGCAAGGTGGTTGATGGACTCAATGAGCTTTGCGTAGATTTCGGCATCGGGGTCGTACAAGGTGAAGCAGCGTGTGTGCGGACTCTTGTTGCCGATGCTCAAGATAGCGGTGACGCCCCGGCGCGTATGAGTGCGATGCAGCGCCACATGCAGGGGAAGTTCGAAGCCCATGTCGAGGCTCAGCACGCCGCCGGTGTGCACCAGTTCGAATACACGCTGCTTGTCCTGGACTTCAAAGCGACCGTATTGACGATCGGCATGCGGGAGATGAACCAAGTCGCTGGAGTTGCTGGCGTCGAACGGACCGTTGGCGATCTCTTCAATGAAATCGGCCAGTTTGAGGTGCATCTTTTTGTCGTTTGGCAGGGTTAGCGTGTGGCGTTCGCTGCCCAGCTCTACAACAAAAGTGCTTTCCATTGTGCCGCGCTCAGCCTTGAGACGGAATGCCAGGCATTCACGCTTCGGTGCTGTGCGCAGGACGTGGTTGAAGGTCTCGGTCAGGTTGACCTGGGCGTTGAGCAACTGCAGGGTGCGGTTGTCGATCTTGTACTTGATCATGCCGCGTGCCCTCCACCGTTCGGATCGATAGGAGAGGGCTGGCAAGATTTGGCGACAAGCTTGGGTTTGCTGTTATGAATGATGACTAGGCAGCCCGTGGCGAGCTGCAGCTGTTCGATCAGTTTGCGATTGCTGACGCATGCCGGATGGACATGCAATGTTGCGGTGGTGCGCATAGGTATTGCCTCGCTCTGTGGTAAAGAGTGAGGCAAATATCACGCACTGTGCTTGTTTGTGTCAACACATAATGTGATTAAAATAGTGCGGCACTGTGTAGAAAGCGTGATGACTTCAATATTCCGCCTACAAGATGGATTTCCTCCACCTCTTGTTCTGCAATGTGAAGAGTTTCGTGATCGGTATTGACGCTATCCAACCGGTACATTCCGTCTCGGAGATAAATAAATTCTTTGATCATCGCTTTGCCGGAGGACGTTCGAACTATGACCTCGTCACCGCTACTGAAACGTTTGTTCGGCTCTATAAGAACGAACTCGCCATTTTTTATGCGGGGCATCAGGCTATCGCCCATGACTCTTATGCCATAGGCATCTGGGTCATCGCTATGTATGTTTAGGTAGCCTTCACCTTGCCCTGGTGGCGGTTCTACCGTGTCGAAGAAGCCCTCATTCCCAAGCTGCGCGTTTGATAGCACAGGCACCTTTCCATCTTTAGCCCAGCCTACAAGGCTGCTAACAGGTTGGTCTTTGTCTTTCGATCTTCCGTAATCCCTCACAAGACGGTCTTCAGACCGAATCCGACCTTGAATGGCGTCCGGGTACGACTCAACGTCGGAACGATTTTTTCCTGCTACCAAGTCTGGAAAAGATACTCCCAGTGCTGTCGCTATCTTTTGCAAGTCGTGGAGATTGGGCTGGCGAGCCCCTTTCTCGTAATTCCCTATACGTGACTGGGATTCCCAACCGCAAGCGAAGGCAAGGGCTTGTTGGCTCATGCCTTTGGCTTTGCGGTATTGCTTAATACGTTCGCCGAGTGTGTTCATGTGCTTTTTTTACCACGCTGTGAAATTATTTATCATCACTTTGCGTGTTGAAATATCTACGATTCGTGATTAAGATGGCTCCGGCTAATTGGAGGGCATCATGAATCTGATCGCTGAACATCGAGAGAAGGCTGGGATCAAGCAGAAGGAACTCGTTGTAGCTCTTGGATGGACTCAGGCACGTATAAGCAATTACGAAGCAGGACGTCGAATCGCAGGGCTTACGGAGTGCAGAGCCATAGTCAGGGCGCTCAATAAGTTAGGAGCGCCGTGCAGTCTTGATGACGTATTTCCTCCGGAAATGGAAGAGTCTCAAGCCGCATAGAAAAAAGGCGACCCAAGGGTCGCCCAGTTTCTCCCGACAGCATCACCACAATGCTATCGGGTCGCGATGTCAGAAGGCGAGCACACCACATGCCGCCGACTTTCATCGCGTTTCCAAGGCTCGGAAGCCTTGGTGTTGCTGCCGTTCTTACCACAGAGCTGGCAGCTGTTGCGCCAGGGGTGAACAACGGATTGTTCGCCCCGGCACGGTGCCGGTGTTGGTCTTACGAACCTAGCCGGCTTTGGGCCTCTCCAGACCACGCGGCAAATGTATCACCAACTTCTGTCGCGCGGCACTGGCAACTTTTAGGATTAATGCCATGAGCCGAATTGCTCTCAGTTCGCTGGAACGGGCGCAGCGGGAAATCCTGCCGCTCGATTTAGCGCTTTACCACTCTGCCCGCGATTATCCGGGCGGGGCTGCTGCCATCGCTGCCACGACCGGTCGCAACCCGACCACGTTGCAGCACAAGCTGTCGCCAACCCATCCGAGCCACTCCATCAACATTCAGGAGTTTGGCGAGATCCTCGAACTGACCAAGGACCGCCGCATTCTCGATGCGGTGCATGCGCTGGTCGGCGACACGATCTGGCAGGAGCTGGCCGACACCTACACCAACGACATGCCCGAGACCCTGACCACGGGTATCGCTGAATACTTCCGCCAGGTCGCGGATCTGGCCGAGACCTGGGCCAAGAGCATTGGCGACGGTGTGGTGACTGATCAGGAACTCGCGGCGATTCGCCTGCAGGTGTTCCGGGGCATTCAAGGGCTGCTCGGGTTGTTCAACCGCGCCACCTACGTCAACCAGACGACGCGAGGTGCTGACCGTGGCTGACATCGCCGATTTCGCCAACGACCTGGTGCAGGAACGCATCGATCAGGCCATGGCGGCGCGCAGCGCTGCCAAAGCAGAAAGTGCTGCCCATTCCTTGCTGTTCTGTGAAGCCTGTGACGACCCGATCCCGGAAGCACGCCGCCTGGCCTCACCGGGTTGCTCGCAGTGCTTCAGTTGCCAGTCCCTCTCTGAACGGGGAATTCAGCATGCTCGATGAGGTATTGGGCCAATTCGCCGATTACGGTCTGGAGCCAGCGCAACCGCTGGTGTTCGGCAAGCTGACCCGCTGCAAGACATCGCAAGACAAGGGCAAGGAAAAGAACGGCTGGTACGTGGTCCACGAGCAGCGCACGGAGAAGGGCGACATCCTGATCTTTGGCGCCTTCGGTGACTGGCGTTCGGGCGAGACGCAGAAGATCAAGGTCAAGGCCGGGCGGATGTCGCCGGAAGAGCGCGAAGTGATGCGCGCCCGCCAGGAAGAAGCCAAGCGCCGTGCCGCCGAAATCGCGAATAACGCTGCGCGGCGGGCCGCGAAAAGAGCGCAAGGTTTGTTCGAGCGTATGCCGACCACCGGCCGCAGTGACTACCTGGACCGCAAACAAATCGTCGGCATCAAGGTGCGTTACGCGCCGCGCACCGGTGCGGTACTGGTGCCGATGAACAATGCCCGTGATCAGATCATGGGCCTGCAGGTGATCTTCCCGAACAAGCAGGAAGACACCGGCCGCGACAAATCATACTGGCCTTACGGGATGGCGAAGGAGGGTACTTTTCACCTGCTCGGTCCTCATCCGGTACCGGGTGAACCGGTGCTGGTGTGCGAGGGTTACGCCACCGGCGCCAGCCTGCACATGGCGACGTCGCTCGCGGTGGCCGTGGCCTTCGATGCGGGCAACCTGCTGGCCGTGTGCAAGGTCATGCGCGAGCGCTTCGCCGGATGCCCGCTGATCATCTGCCGCGATGACGACTGGAAGACCACCAAGCCCAACGGCGATGCCTGGAACCCGGGTGAGGAGAAGGCCAGCAATGCTGCGTTGATTGTCGGTGCCCAGGTCGTTGCGCCGATCTTCTCGGTCGAGCGTCACCACAAGTGGACCGACTTCAACGACCTGCACGTCGCCGAAGGCCTCGACGTGGTTCGCCGCCAAGTGCTCGCGGTGGTCCGTCCACCCGCTGCCGGTGGCTGGAAAGATCAGCTGGCTCGCAGTGAGAGCGGCGCCTTGATCGCGCACATGCAGAACGTCGAATTGATCCTCGCTCACGACGAACGCTGGGCCGGGGTGATCAGCTACTGCGCCTTCAGCTCGAAGATCGTCAAGCTGCGTGCCGCGCCCTATGGAGGCGGCACCGGCGAGTGGGCGGACATCGATGACGTGCGCGTGATGAAGTGGCTCGCACAGCAGTACAACCTGCGCGTGAAGTCCTCGCACGTGATCGAGGCGGTGAGTGTCGTGGCCCACGACCACGCGTTTCACCCGGTGCGCGAATACCTGAAAAAACTTGAGTGGGATCGTGTGCCGCGCCTGGAGCGTTGGCTGACGGATGTCATGGGGGTGAAGGCAACGGATTACACCTCCAAGGTCGGCAAACGCTGGCTGATATCGGCCGTGGCGCGGGTGATGAAGCCCGGCTGCAAGGCTGACTCGGTGATGATCCTCGAAGGCGTGCAGGGCGCCGGTAAGTCGACCGCCATGAGCGTACTCGGCGGTGAGTGGTTCATGGACACGCCGTTTGCACTCGGCGACAAGGACGGCTTTCAGGCGATTCGTGGCAAGTGGATTGTCGAGCTCGGCGAGCTGGACAGCTTCAACAAGGCCGAGAGCACCAAGGCCAAGCAGTTCTTCTCGGCATCGACTGACACCTACCGCGAAAGCTATGGCCGCAGAACGCTGGACGTGCCACGCCAGTGTGTTTTCGTCGGTACTACCAACCAGGACGAGTACCTCAAGGACGCCACCGGCAACCGTCGCTATTGGCCGGTGGCCTGTACCAAGGTCGACGTGGCGTTGCTGCGCGAGATCCGCGACCAGCTGTGGGCCGAAGCGATGTTCTGCTTTGAGGCCGGCGACCTCTGGTGGGTAACGCGAGAGGAAGCGCCGATGTTCAGCGAGGAACAGGACGAACGCTTCGTGGTGGACGAATGGGAAACACCAATCCTGACCTGGCTTGAAGAGTCGCAGATCGGCGAGACCACCACCGGCAGTGAGGTGATGAGTCAGGCGCTCAAGCTCGATCCCGGTCATTGGGGCAAACCCGAGCAGATGCGTGTGGGAGCGATCCTCCATCGACTGGGCTGGCGACGGTTCCGTTTGGGCGCCTTGAGCAAGAGCGGCCAGCGGCCATGGGCGTACAAGAAACCGGAGGGTTGGGGCAGGGCGCCTGCGCTGGAACAACCTGAGTTCGAGGAGCCGTGCTTCGATGATTAAGGCAATCGATATGGCCCTCAAGCAATGGGCGCAGGAGCTGCACAGCGATGAGGTCGCCGCCGGTTACTCGGGCGGCAACATGGTCGCGATGATGATGGAAAGCGGTGGCCAGCTTGTGCGCGGAAGGCGCGGGAGCAGGGTGCCGCTGGAAGCCTCACTGGACATCGAGCGCATCGTCAAGAAACGCCTCGATCCCGAGTTGATGTCGGTGGTCCAGGTGCATTACTTCCAGCCTGATGCGCCCTTGACTGCGCGTCTGGCCGAGAGTGGCTGCACACGCAATCTCTATTACCAGCGTCTGCATGACGCTCACATCGTGGTCGAGCACTTCCTCCTGGGGGAAGCGGCTTGATCGTGGGCATTACTTTGGCTCACGCCGTCCCACCGGCCTGCCTCCGTCCCACCGCTTTTTGCGGTGGTGGGACGGGCGCAGGCCCCGTCGTTGTTGGGCTGTCCCACCGTCCTACCTTTTTCATGTCTCCCGCCCGTGTATGCGTAGCGGGCATCAATGCGCGTGTCCACGCGCACGCGTGTTTTTAAATATTCTCTCTATACACGAGAAAAGAGAGATAAAAGTAGGACGGTGGGGCAAAGCCCCAATCTGCGGGGCTTTCAGACGTCCCACCTTGTTTTAGAAAGGTGGGACGTATGGGACGCCAGAAAAGCAAAAGACAGCCGGGATAGATATTCACCGACATTCGCCAGCCGTTCACCGGGCGTAAGCCACACATTCACCGGATGGCATTAAAACGGTCTTGCTGCCACCAGAATCGACCTGTAAAAAGGGGCCATCTTCGATGGGTGCGACCGCAAAGCGCGGCAGGCCACCCGCCACCTGACCCGGCCATAGCGCCGGGTCTTTTTGTTTAAGGGGCAGGGCAATGACGAACGAGCAACAGGCGCTGGCAGAGATGCCGATCTGGTTGGTGATTGCCCTGTCATTGGTTGGCGGCGTGTCCGGCGAGATGTGGCGCGCTGACAAGGATGGGGCACGAGGCTGGGCGTTACTGCGCCGCCTCGCACTTCGGTCCGGTGCCTGCATCGTCTGCGGTGTGTCAGCGATGATGTTGTTGTTTGGCGCGGGCCTGTCGATCTGGACAGCGGGCGCCCTGGGTTGCCTGACCGCGATGGCCGGCGCGGACGTCGCCATCGGCTTGTACGAACGCTGGGTGGCCAAGCGCCTGGACCTGAGCGAGGCGGAACCGAAGGCATGAGCCCGGCAGGCCGGGTAGAGCGCAGATTTCACGGGTCCTCCCCGAGGGCCGCCCCCTACACGGGTTAGCGAACTCGCGGAATCTCTCTAGCTGAAACGGTTGCAGGGATGTCCGTCTTTGCAAACACGAGTGTTTGTAGGAAAGGAAATAACCATCGGCAGATGTATAGGTTTTTGAAATATGGGGACTCAATCACTGTTTGGGTGGTCAAGATTGATATAGGGTAAGGACAGGCGTTGTACCAATAATCGGTTCGGGGCCTGTTCAAAAGCCCGATCTAGAGCCCTCAACGATGCCCATTATCAAATCAGCCGCACTGGCTAAAGCGCGATCCAATTTTGACCTTTTTGCTGAAGCCGTAGACGAGCGTGATCTGGAGACGCTGTTCAGAGGCGCTATTGGCTACTGCCGAGCTCTGCAAAGGAATGGAGTCATCAGCGAAGATGAACTCGCGCAGCTTCTGGATGAAGCTGACCAGGTACGTGATCGTTGGTTCGGTCCGCGCAGATCTACCGCGAAGCAAAGATAAATCACCAACTCCCGCCAGAAATCAAAGCCGGCGGATCTCCGTGCACCGCTCTTGGCGCAACGCCCTCGTCGCGATCGGAATCAGCCAGAACTCGCCGGGGACCCTGAGGACTTTCAAAGGACACGGGGTCGGAAACCCGCGGGATAATGTTAGTGGGAGGCCCGCCAGCTTACTGAAATTTCAATCCACTGAAATCTTGAAAGGATTCATTGAAAAGCCGCTGAAAAGGAGGGCTTATGAGCACAGCTACGTACCTTTCGAAGAGCGCCTTTGCTGCGTACATCGGCCGATCACCGAGCTACATTACCTGGCTGAAAGAGAATGGCCGGTTGGTGCTGTCGCCCAATGGCAAGCAGGTCGACGTGCTGGCCACCGAAGCATTTATCCGCGATACCGCTGACCCGAGCAAGGTTGCCGTCGCTGCTCGCCACCAACAGGAGCGGCTTAAGCGTGATGTGTACAGCCAAGTCTCAGCCCAATCCGAGCCGACTAACATGGCTGCGCCGCCGCCCGCTGATCCTGCGCAAGGGCAGACTCCGGACTTTCAGAAAGCGCGTGCACATCGCGAACATTACTTGGCGAGGATGGCTGAAATGGAATTTCGCAAGGCGCAGGGGGAACTGGTGGAAATCAGCTTTGTGCAGAAGGCCGCTTTTGAAACGGCGCGATCGCTCAATCATTCGTTGATGAGCCTGTCGCCGCAATTGGCACCACAGCTCGCCGCGCTGTCAGACCCATGGGAAGTGGAACGGCAGCTGACCGCTGCACTACGTCAACGGCTCAACGAAGCTGCTCAGGTATCCGGCGATGACTTTGGACTAACATTGGAAGAATGTTGACGAATGGCAAGCTCCTACTGCAGAAGCAAATTTCCATACCTGTCTGATGTAGTTCAGAAGGTTCTTTGGAACTCGCTACGCTAGCGTTGCTTGATGCTGCTCACAGACACCCGGCAATGAAAATCAGATCTATCCTAAATACTTGAACTTGCCGTTGGGCTACCGTGTCCCAGCGCAACGCCAGCACCATGGGCTACGTAGGAGCGCTGGTCAGGGATGAGTCAATTAAGCCTCTAGTTAATTGCTCAGTGACCCAAAACGATTGCTACCCTTGAGATCGCCGTTTCCATGGTGATCAGGGCGTAAAGGTTGTCCCTGAGCCACACCCCTACTGGAAGTTGTTCGCATGCCTGAGCACAACTACAGCTTGATTCGGAAACTGGCGAATACGGCCCTCCGGCTTAATAAAGTGCTGGTTTGTGCAATGTTTCTCAACCTCCTTACTTTGGCGGCCTTTGGTTGGGCGTTATCAAGGTTGGTTACCCTCGAGCGGAACAAGGTATCGGTGCATTTCAATCGGCTGGTGAGCGAAATTCGCCAGCATGAAGAGTTTCTGTTACGAGTCGCTGAGCACGGCAACTCGGTCGCTCCCATAAAAACCGAAAATGGCGCGGTGACGTCGCATCGTTTGCTCGTCGATGAACGAGGGCGCAGGATCTACGAAGGCGCCGCGTATTCATTTTCCATGCCTTTCACTCTCTCACAACAGCACGCAAGAGCTGAGCCTCACCCCCGAAATTTTTACTTGGGAGCGTTACTCGCTAGCTTCTATGGAAATTTCTGGAGTACGTCGGCCTATCCATCTCCACAAGTTTTCATAATCGGTGCACGGGGCAATACCAGCATGGCGGTGCCCGCTATCGGAAAAATTGGCGTTGTGACGTTAGAGTCCTACTTTAGTGTGGTCCACAGCATTTTCAACGCTTTACCAGCTAAAGCTGGGCCAATGAGTAAGATGGAAGTGCGGTGGGCGCCAGCCCGCCATTACAGCGGCGCGGCTCAGAAAGAACTGCTTGGTTATCTTTATTTCACAATGCCAGATGCCCTTTGGTGGGTGCCTAAAATCAAGCGCCAACTTATTGCAGTCAGCTTGCTAGAGCTCAACCAGGTTGGGAATGTGACCTATGGAATGCAAAGCCTCACTTACGACAGGCTCCAACTGGTGTCGCCACGCGGAAACTCTCTTGGTGATCAGATCGGTTCGGTTGATGGCTATCACAAAGGGCTCAATTTCGCACCTCTTGGCCTGATATTCAAAATGGAAGACGCCGGTTCAGGTGGTTGGGTTGCATTGTATGAGGTCACATATCAAAGCTTTTTCGGGTATGCCAAATGGCAGGTGTTGGGGGGCTTTCTGTTATTCCTCGCGACCTTAGTTGGCGGTTGGGTGGCAACTCGTTGGTATGCCCGTAAGGTCATATCGCCTGCGCGGCGCGCGCACCTAGAAATTGTTGAGAGTGATACATTCAGTCGTACTGTTATTCAGATCGCACCTGTGGCTCTTTGCGTCCTCAGGCGTACGGATAGGCAGTTGATCATGCACAACCCTCTTGCGGAAAAGCTGTTGGGGGACGCTAGTGACGTTGCACGACTCAGTGAAAGCTGGAACATAAATCATGATCCCGCTGTTCCCGAAACAGATGTCATCTTCGACAGTGTTGGCTCCACGACTCTTCATGGCAGTTTTGCGTCCGCACGTTACCAGGGTGAAGACGTGGTGCTTTGCACATTCAATGACATTAGCGCTCACCGCCAAGCCGAGAAAAAATTGGCGGAAGCGAAACGCAGCGCTGATGCTGCTAGCGCAGCCAAGTCACGATTTCTCGCTACCATGAGCCACGAGATTCGCACGCCTCTCTATGGTGCCTTAGGTACGCTGGAATTGCTCGGCCTTACCAATCTGGATCGCCAACAGAGAATCTATCATCAGACCATCGAGAGATCCTCCTTGATTCTGCTGCAACTGGTTAGCGATGTGCTGGACGTGTCCAAGATAGAAGCTGGAGAGATGGCGCTCGCCTACACGGAATTTAGTCCAGTGGATCTCGCTGAGGACGTCGTCAGACAGTTTTACGGTTTGGCTCAGGGAAAGTTTTTATCGTTGCAACTCTGTCTTGATCCTGGAATTCCCGGTGCTGTTAAGGGGGATGCTCTCCGCATTCGCCAAATCATCACTAATTTGCTCAGCAACGCGCTGAAGTTCACAGAGCAGGGCAGCGTTACCTTAATGGTGGGCGCGCAACTGGACGACGGCTATGTAACCCTGAATTGGCAGGTGATCGATACTGGCATCGGAATAGCGGCTAGCGAGCAGGCACATTTATTTGAGCCTTTTTATCAGGCGCACCGAGTTGAACATACCATCAGTGGTACTGGTCTGGGACTATCGATATGTGCCTATCTTACACAACTAATGGGCGGACGGATCGAGGTAGCCAGCGAAGTGGCCGTTGGAAGTCGTTTTACATTCAGCCTAAAACTCGAGGTGGTTCAAGCTGAAATCCCAGCGCGAGGGCAACGGCCCCCCCAGCAGCGCTTAGGTGAGCTAGGTTTATCGATATTGGTAGTTGAAGACAATCCAATCAATCAGGCCCTGCTCAGCCATCAGTTGGAGGAGCTGGGCTGTCGCGTGACTTTAGCAAGCAATGGAGTCGAAGCTTTACAAAGGTGGAGCGCAGGTTTCGATGCGGTCTTGACCGATGTAAACATGCCGACGATGGATGGCTACCAATTGGTTCAAGAGCTACGCCGGCGAGGGGCCAACCAGCCGATCGTAGTGATCAGCGCTAGCACGGTACAGGAGAAAAGCAGGCGACTCGTTGAAGATTGGGTGAGCGCTTGGTTAGTAAAGCCAATGAGCCTACGTGATCTGTACGAGGTGCTGCGCAACTGGTGCCCCCGTGCCAATAGAGTCGAGATTGTGCAGCCCGAGAAGTTCGCACAATTGCGCGTTGAAGAAGTTGTATTAAAGTCTTCGCCGAGGATGCTTAAGCTATTTTTGACCACCATGGACGAGGACATCCAGAAGTTGCAGGATGCCTGTGAACGTCAAGATGTAAATACCGTTACGCAGCAGTTGCATCGGATTCGAGGTGCGTTAGCTGCGGTAAACGCCCGCCATTTAGTACATTCATGTGAGCAGCTTGAGCACCAGCTTCTGGAGTCGAGCAGTGACCTGCAATGGCCCTTGGCCCTGGCCGAACTCGTGAAGAATCTTGAATGCCTGCTCTTGCGTGTTCGAAACGCTGATGGGCAGAGTCACGATTCACGCCACGGGATTCCTCGTGCGCTATCTGATACGGGATCGGAAAATGATGAATAGAGTCAGCGTTGTGATAGCCGATGATCATCCGCTTATATTGTTGGCGGTCGAAGAGATAATCGAGCGGGATGATCGGTTCTATGTAGCAGGGGTCGCTAACGGTCCGAGCGAACTCGTCCGTCTATGCCATGAACTCTTACCGAGTGTGATCATTGCCGACTACAGTATGCCGGGTGATGAAACATGCGGCGACGGTCTGCAAATGATTGAATATCTACTTCGCCACTTCAAGAATTCAAAGGTTTTGATATTAACAATGCTCTCTAATCCCTTGATTCATGGTCGCTTGTACGATTTAGGTGTGTCAGGGGTAATCCTTAAAAGTGGAGACTTTAATGAGATACTCCGTGCATTGGATGTCTTGCTTTGTGGGGGGAAATATTATGTTTCAAGGCTGCCTTCGCTTTATAGCCCGCCCCCAGCAGAAGAAAGTGTTGAGGCTCGAATTTCAAGTCTGTCAGCAAGAGAATATGAAGTGCTCCGACACTTCGTTGCCGGCCTGAATGGGCGTGAAACTGCACTGCTGCTCAATCGAAGTACAAAGACAATTAGCGCCCAAAAAATCTCAGCCATGCGTAAACTAAGTGTTGATAATGAGCAGGCATTGTTGGCTTTTTGCATTGATTCCAGAGAGTTTCAATGAGGTGGAGCATTTAGTGGCGCGTCCTTGCATTTTACGCTGCTGCTCTGAAAGATTTTCAGATATATCTTAAAGACCAAAGTTTTTTCGTTGACTATCATCGGGTCCAGCAACTCGCTGTGGGTGTGCGGCTGTTGTATCACTTTTTGTTCCCGAATTCTTTATTGAGATAAGGTTATGAAATTGTGATGCTTAGCGCACTCAGGTAGGTCGCTGGAGAGTTTTGATTACGCTTTTGTATTCGCTAATCTGAGCTCGGATTTAAGACGCTGGGGTGTCCGGTGTTTTTATCGTACTAACGAAGGATGATGTTTATGAAGAAACATTTCATGTTGCCGCTGAATGTGACTGCGTTCAGTGTCCTCGGTCTGCTGATGCTGTCCACAACGTCAAATGCTGCGGATTCCGGCACGATCACATTTAACGGAAAGGTTACTGATGAAACATGTGAAGTAACCACCGGGGCGGCGGGAGATTTCACCGTAAATCTGGCGACCGCAAAGTCTAGTGATCTGAGTATTGCAGGTGCGACAGCTGTTCCTTCCAACTTCCGCATTGCGATCGATAATTGCTCGCCAACAGTAACCAACGTGCGTGCGCAATTTCTTTATGATGCAAGCTTGGTGGATTTGAGCTCGGGTCTGCTCAAGAATCAAGTGAGCGGCGCGACATCCGCAAGCAACGTCGGTCTACAGCTTTATAATTATGATGATAGTAGCGTTATTAAGCCAGGTGATGCGGGCGCCGCTAAAACTTTCGCCGTTGATAACGGCGCCGCTGAGATGGTCTATGGCGTGCAATACTACGCCACTGGAAAGTCATCCGCGGGCTTGGTGAAGAGCCAAGTTAAATATCAACTTAGCTATAACTGAGATTCGTCCCCCTGTGCGACGTTTGCGCAGGGGGGCGCTACTGTGACCATGCCAAAGTATTCATGTTTTATAAGCTTTCTAATAGTTTGTCTTTCGAGTCCGGTTGCATGCGCGAATATCGTATTGGGAGGTACGCGCTTGATTTACCCAGCAGGGGAGAGGGAAGTTACAATTGCATTGGCTAACAAAGGTGTAACGCCTTCTCTGGTGCAGTCTTGGATGGATGATGGTGCGACCAATTCTACACCCGAGAATAGTTCGGCACCTTTTTTCGTTATGCCTCCAATTTCTAGAATCGAAGGTCAAGCCTCTCAAACTCTACGAATTCTTTTTAACGGTGCAAAACTTCCAGAGGATAAGGAGGCAGTGTTTTATCTCAATGTGCTGGAGATTCCACCTGTAGCTGCGAATTCGAAGGACAAGAATAACTTATTACTAGCTGTGCAAAGCCGTATCAAGGTTTTCTATCGTCCGGAGAAAGTCAAGGAAACACTAGAGGAGGCAGCGAAAACGCTAAAGTGGCATCTGATAAAAGAGGACGGACAATGGAAGCTAAGTTGTACTAATAATTCACCGTTGCATATCTCATTCGCCAATATTCAAGTCACCAAAGATGGGGGTACCCTTGGTAACAAAGAAGGAACTCACATGGTGGCGCCAGGAAAGAAAGAGGTTTTCAGGCTTGTTCGTCAAGATGTTGTCCGAACAGGGGCGGGGGATGGGCAGGTACAATTTGAATATATAAATGACTACGGCGCGCTCAAGATGTTGAGCTCGCAAGCTATCTAAGTATTGACGATTTGGCACAAGCTTATTTGCGCACGCCGTTTTTCATATGTGCTGACATCTTTCTCAATCGCAGTGCTACTCACCTGTTGTGCGCTATCTCATCCGCAGCAGAGAAAGTGTATGGGTGTTAACGGGCTCTTAGTTGTGATGTTTTATGAAGAGTTTTGATTTATCAATACCTCGCCGTCAGTTTTTTTTGGCGATGCCACTTCGCGCGAGCAGTTGCTTTCGTGCGATGTTTTTTCTGATCTTGGGCATAGCTGATGTTAGGGCGATGGCAGCAGAAGCAACGCTGCCCGCAGCGGCGTCGCACGCGGAATATGAGGATGCCGAGTTCAGTAGCTCATTTCTAGTAGGCAATGCTAAAACCATGGACATGTCGCGCTATCAAAAAGGCAATCCGGTACTACCTGGATTCTACGATCTAGATATTTATATCAACGGAAAACAGGTTACCAGGGCAAAAGTTGAATTTGTTGAAATAAGCAGCAGCAACATTGCCCAAGCCTGCCTGACCCTGGACGCAATGCATCAGTTTGGAATCGATACTAAATCCCTGAAAGTATTTCAGGGCTGTCGCACCCTCTCTGCGGTGATGTCTAACACTGTTTCCTATGCTGACATCTCGGAGCAAAAACTCTACCTGCAAATCCCCCAGGCAGCACTGCGCCGCACTGCACGAGGCTATGTCGAACCCGATTACTGGGATCCTGGTATTACGGCGGGCAAACTTGACTATAACCTGAACTATTTCAACAGTCAGAATGACCATTCCGGCAGTACGGACTCCGCGTACCTAAGCTTGCGTGGCGGGTTCAACTTCGGACTTTGGCAATTCAGGCACAACGCCAACGTCAACTGGACCAATGGCTCCAAAAGCACTTGGAACCGTTTATCAACCTATGTGCAACGACCTGTTGGCGACATCAAAAGCACAGTTTCTTTGGGCGAGTTCAATACAAAAGGTGCGGGCTTTGACAGCGTGGCGGTTAGAGGCGTCAGTTTGGCGTCCGACGAGCGCATGTTCCCAGACTCGCAGATTGGTTTTGCACCAACCATTCGCAGTTTTGCTCGCAGCAACGCGCGTGTAGAGGTGTGGCAGAACGACACAAAAATCTACCAGACGACAGTGACTCCAGGTAATTTTGTGATCGACGATCTTTACCCAACAGGATATGGCGGCGATCTAAATGTTGTTGTAACCGAGGCTGACGGGGGCGAGCGGCGCTTCGATGTGCCTTATTCTTCTGTTACCAATCTCATGCGACCAGGTCGAGCTAAATACGATCTTGTCGCAGGCAAGCTTTATAACCAGGTTATGGCCAATGATGCCCATTTGTTGCAGGGTACGGTGTACTACGGCTTGAACAATTACCTAACCGGATACGGAGGGCTTCAATTCAGCGAGGGTTTTCAATCCGGGCTTTTAGGCTTGGGGGTGAATACTACCTACGGAGCGTTTTCGTTAGATTTAACGCAGGAAAACACCCAGCTTAGTGGTGGCTATGGCTCGACTGAAGGCCGTAGTCTCAAAATCGCGTACAGCAAAATGCTGAGTGAAACCAAGACCAACTTCACTTTGGCCGCCTATCGCTATTCCTCCTCTAAATATATGACCCTAACCCAGGCTGTGGATGCTCGCGAGTGGGTCAACGCTCCAGGGTTTCGTGAGCAGTGGCTATGGGAAGGACACGAGCGTGATCGCTTCGATTTAAGCATCGACCAACCCGTCGGCAACTTTGGCTCGCTATTCTTGACCGGCAGTACTCGTCAAACCTGGGGTGGCGGAAACGACTCTAGCCGCCAGTTTGAAATAGGGTTCAACGGCAATGCGGGCGACATCAGTTACAGCATTTCCGCCAGCCGCAATAACGACGAGTTTCTTGGCTCTCAAACTCAATACTTCGTTAGCTTGAACATACCGCTTGGAAATAGCGGGAGGTCGCCGACGCTCAGCACTCAGTATACCGGCGGTCCGGGCCAGGGTAGCACATTGCGCAACTACCTTAGTGGCGTAGCCGATGAGGCTGGACGTTGGAGTTACGGCATCACGCAAGCGACTGATACCAACACC
Organism: Pseudomonas sp. 14P5.3.2; assembly: GCF_057799175.1. Lineage (NCBI taxonomy): Bacteria > Pseudomonadati > Pseudomonadota > Gammaproteobacteria > Pseudomonadales > Pseudomonadaceae > Pseudomonas > Pseudomonas sp. 14P5.3.2. The sequence goes on from NZ_JBYOKU010000003.1 coordinate 135,969, forward strand.
TCAAGCTCTAGCAGCCTCAACACGCAGTATCGAGGCAATCGCAGCACACTGCGAGGATCCTTCGAAAGAGGTGGCGATTATAAATCTACATCGTTTGGCAGTAACGGCAGCGTGCTGGCGCACAGCGGAGGGGTGACTTTCTCGCCCAACACTGGCGAGACCATCGGACTGGTCTCCGCGCCGGGTGGGGAGGGCGCGAGCGTTGGTGGTTTATCCGGCCTGGTAGTCGATAAGAACGGCTACGCCATCGTTCCGTCGTTGTCACCTTATCGCATGAACAACATCAATCTGGATCCGAAAGGCAGTTCAATGAATGTCGCGTTCCAGAACACCACCAAACAGGTCGCTCCTTACGCAGGCGCCATCGTTCGAGTCGACTTCGAGACTAGGGTCGGGCAGTCAGCAGTGATACACGTTAGCAACGGCAAAAGCTTGAATCTGACCTTCGGCGCGGACGTCCGCGATCAGGAAGGCAACGTGGTGGGTGTAGTAGGCCAAGGCAACAATCTGTTCGTACAAGGTGTAGGCGACAACGGCTCCCTGACCGTAAGCATGCAGGACGATTCCAGTTGTGAAGTGATATATCAATTGGCGGCTGCGAATGCAGGTAATCACGACATTATGCGTGCTCAGGCCCCTTGTGTGGTTAGAGGAGGCGCAAGCCTGAGCAGCCGATGAAATACTTGATCAAACAATGCGGCAAGAATGCCGTTGGAAAGTGTTGTGCTAGAAGTATACGGTTAAAATTTCTGAGTAAATTATTTCGTGCGATGTTGGTCTTGATGTTTTCGTCATCGGCTTACGCAATTTGCGGCATGATGCCTAATTATCAAGAGGGCGCAACTATCGATATGGCAATGGGGCGAATATCTGTGCCGGCCACTGCCGCTGTCGGCGAGGTGTTTTATACTCAGGAGTTTCCTATTACAGGTTCGTATTTCGCTATATTAAGTTGCACCCCAGGAGATACCACCCAATGGCGAGTTGTTAAAGGAACTGCCACCTCAATAGAAAATGTTTACAGTACCAATATAGCCGGTGTAGGCATTCGAACCAGCTGGTATCAGGCAGGAGCGGCGATACCTTTCTATGCAGGCCAATCAACTACTTGGCAATTAGGCATGCCAGGTGTAAGCGGGTCAGTGCAGCAGAATTCGCTCGCTGTAAATGTAAGCGGAAGAGTTGTGGTCGAGTTGATAAAGACCAGTACTGATGTGGGATCAGGCGCCTTGGCGGGTGGTATATATACCAACAATACAGCCTATGGCACTTATCCCTTCAACAGCGGAGTTTTTCTAACTACAAGGATTTCGGGTGGTGGCGGTGAGATAGTGCCGGAAACCGGCACATGCTCGATTGGCGACTTGCTTGTGGAAATGGGCGCTGTGCCGATCAGCCGATTCCAAGGATTGGGTACGACGAGTGGTGAGACACCATTTAACGTTGCCTTCACTTGCTCTGGAAGCAATGGCGCCGTCACTCTGAATCTTGACGCCGACCGTTTTATTGCCAACGGCAGTGCGGGACTTATCAAACCCCAAACTGGCAGCGGCAATGCGGAATGTATTGCACTTCAAATTATCGACTCTGATACCGGGCAACCAATAACTCTCGGGGTAAGGCGAGTTGTCGGGTCGGTGTTGAATGGTTCGGCCAGTTTTAACTTGCCTTATCAAGTGCGCTATTACCAAAGCGATGCAGGTAAAAACTGTGTTTCTCCCGGGAAAGTCCATGGGGCAGCTACGGTAACCGTAAGTTATCAGTGATTAAAATTCTGGTCGGGCAGTCGGGAAGATTTTTCGATTGGTTGCGTGATTTTGCTTAAGTTTTATATGGGAGATGACGGATGGGGTTACTTAAAAGATCACCTGTCGATCTGGCGATAAGTTGTGCGCTGTTAGTCTTGATGTCGCCTGCAGACGCCGCTGAGTATGACCAAATTGACCTGTCATCCACTTCCGGAAAATCTCTCACACTGGAAGGTGACCATGTCACGCATATCGGTCAAGGGCCCGGCATTAGAGTCAGCGGGTCGAATAACATCTTGAACGGATCCGCTCTAAATATTAAGGCAATCGCAGATACTGACAATGGTGCTGTCAGCGGCGTGCAAGTACTTGCCGGGGGGGCGGCGCAATTGAAGCAGTCGACGATCCTCGCCAGCGGTAATTTAGCCGATGGTTCGAGCTCCAGCGGAAGAGGCTCCCTTTTGCGCTTGCAGGACACCAACATCATTGCTACCGGTGATCGTGGCCGAGGTGTCGTGGTGGAAAAAGGCGCTGTGGCTGAACTCGCTGGAGGAACCCTTAGCTCCAGTGGTAATTCTGGTGACGTGTTATCGGCCAATGGGGCAGGTTCGGTCATCAGGAGCAACGGCTCAACTCTCACGTCCTCGGGCAAAATTGCTTACGCGGTCAGGGCACAAAAAGGTGCAATCGTTGAATTAACCGGCGTATCGGCCGTAACTTTTGGGCAATTCGCACCTGTGTTCGCGATTATCGGCGCCGACACTATCATCGAGTCCGATGGTGTTTCCGCTTTGGCTCAGAATGCCCAAGGGGCAGATATAGAGGGGGGGCGGTTCGTCTTCAGCAATGGCAGTCTGAAAGCCAAAGGCGATGCCATTCTAATAAGGCCCGGCTCGCAAAACGGCGGGGAGGTATCGGTCGATCACTCACACATCGCTTCGCAGACTGGCAATGCGATCGTTCTAGATGCACGCCAAGCTAAGGCGCAGTTGGACGACGTGCAAGTAACAACCGAGGGCAACCGCGGCGCTACGCTCTGGTTACCGGGTACCGACACCCTCGCAGTGATTAAAGACAGCGATCTGCAAACTTGGGGCGCACAGGCGGCAGGAGTTGACAATCGCGCAGGCGCAGTACAAATGGCAGGCGGTAGCGTGATTACCCACGGTAAATCGGCCCACGGGCTGTATGCGTCAACGGACGTTATCGGTGATCCTTCCGAAAAACCTTCAGCTTCCTTCGATGTGCAGAACGTTTTAATCGAGACCTATGGCGCGGGCTCTGTCGGTGCGCTGGCTAGGTATGCGGGAGCGCGCATGGCAATCACCGACAGTCAGGTGCTGACTCACGGGGAGATGGGACATGGGCTATTCGCATCGGGTAAGGGCGCTGAGCTAGAGGTGACTAACAGTACTGTGACCACTCAAGGCGCCTCAGCTTATGGAGTGCACATCAGTAATAACGGCTTCGTCAGTTTAGAGGGGTCGCATGTCAAGACCTTTGCGAATAGGGCGTATGCGCTGGTCAGCCAGGCTGCTGAATCACAGGTGAGCAACCACATACAACTCGTTGATAGCGATGTGCAGTCGTATAAAAGCAGTGCGCTGAGAGTTTCGGGTGGCAGCCTCGGATTATCCATGATTAAAAGCACGCTCAGCGGCAGCAAGGGCAAAGACTCCGGCACTGCGGTATGGGTGACCAATGGTACCGGTGACGTCAAGGCAGGGTACGTGGCCATGGACGCTTACAACTCTTCAATCAACGGAGATATACAACAGGATGCCGGCCAGCTTTACATAGGCTTGCATGACCAATCTTTGCTCGACGGCGCGGTTCGTGACGCAGGCCTCATGACTTCTGCCATATCCATTGATCGCAGCAGCAAATGGACCATTCGGGGTGACTCCAGCATCGCATCGCTCACGAATAACGGTATGGTCGATTTCGGCAGCCCAGTCACAGAAAACTTCAAACATCTCACAATTGGTGGAGATCTCAACGGCGATGGTCATTACGCCGTGAACACCAACTTAAGCGCTCAGCAGGGTGACCGTCTTGAGGTTGGCGGGCAAGTGACGGGTAACAATCAAATTTTGGTAAGAAACAGCGGCACGGAACCATCGGTGAACGCTCAAAGCCTGACATTGGTACAAAGCCAAGGCGGCAGTGGTGGTTTCTTATTGGCGAACCGAAACCAGGTAGTAGATGTTGGCTCCTACCGCTACGTATTGCGCCGTAGCGATAGCGAGGCAAGTGGGAGCCAGAATGTTTCACGCTGGAGTTTGGTCAACGTTTCTCACGTTGAGCCTGACCCGGAGCCTGGAGAGCCAACTGAACCTTCGATTCCGCCGCCTAGTGTATCTACTCCTAAGCCGCCCGTTACTTCGCCTGACCCCTTGGAGCCAGCACTGCCTGGGCCTTTGCTCCCGACGCCGGAGCCGCCTATACCCGAGCCTGCTATTCCAACACCCCCCCCGGTACCAACCGCCCGAAACCTATCCACTGCAGCCAGCGCCGCAATCAACTCAAGTGCCATTGCCACTTTGCGCGGCACTTGGGATGCGGAGCGCAGCACGCTGATCCAGCGTTTGGGTGATGCGCGACAAAATGCAGAGCATGAGGGGGTGTGGATACGCAGTTATGGACAGAAACAGCTATTAGATAACGATGTCGGCCGGCATTTTTCCCAGCATGTTAAAGGCGTTCAGTTCGGCATAGATCGTCGAATTGCCGTCGGTAACGGATCTTTGATTCTGGGCGGGCTATTGGGATACAGCCATACCAACAGGCGTTTCAACGATGAGGGCAGCGGCAAGCTGGAGAGCTATCAGATTGGGAGTTACACCACCTACTTCGATGACGCTGGCTGGTACGCCGATGGTTTGCTCACACTGAATCGCTGGTCAACCCGACTGGACGTCCAAGGTAGCGACGGTGCTCAGATAAAAGGTCATACCCGCAACTATGGTGCCGGTATTGCACTCGAGGTAGGCAAACGATTCACCCTTGATGATGGCTGGTTCGTTGAACCTCAGGTCCAGTTCTCGACGCTTTATGCCTCTGCCGACAGTTACCGATTGAGCAACGGTATGCGCGTGAGCACGAGCGGTGAAATGTCCACTCAGACCCGCGTCGGCAGCCTGTTGGGTCGTGATCTGAAACTAGAAGGGAGCGTAACCCTGCAGCCGTACTTGAAAGCCGGGTGGACGCAAGACCTGAATGCTCGCGACGAAGTTAAGACCAACAGTATTGCAAGTCATCCCGAGGGCAAAGGGGGAGGTTGGTACGGCGGAGCCGGCATCACCGGTTCGGTTGGTAATGGCCACCAAATCTATGCAGATCTGGAGACAAGTCACAGCTCTACTCTCGAGCGTCCCTGGGCACTGAACATCGGTTATCGATTGACTTGGTAATGGAAGTATTAAAATGAACTTTGTTTATTCTCTTGTGTGGAAAACAGCCACCAAGGGGTGGGTGGTCGCGTCTGAATATGCCCGACGACATTGCAACTCCGGAGCCCGCAAGCTGGTGCGCTACGCTACCCGTATTATGGGTTGCTTTTCTTCGCTATCGCTGGGCTTTGTCGTGTGTTGCCAGGCGCGAGGAGGAGACGGCTTCCCTTTCGTTGTGACCGGCCCGCTTACAGAAAGCCACGTCACACACGACTATCCGAACGCAGCTGCTGTCTATGTCAATTCGGGAGGAATTTATACAGGCTATAGCGTGTTGATCAACTCATATGCGCGAGAGGGGGGGCTTGAGGGAGGTATTCAGGGCGCGCTTTATGTAGCTGACGGTGGGATCGTAAATCTAGATGAGTTCAGCGCAGTTTCGATCGAGCCTGCCACGCCTCCTGATTTGTGTTGTGCATTTGGCATGGTGGTCAGGGGCACCGGCGAAGTGAATAGTTCAGCCAAAGTTAGCGGAGTGACGGGTGGGGCAGCCGTTTTTGGGGGCGGGCGGCTTAATCTTAACGGCGGCACCTATACCGGACTTTTTGGCATTGCAGCTAGCGGCGAAGGCAGTATCGTCGAGGGCTCAACCTATGCCGCTGGGACCGAAGCGGGCGCCGGCGTGCTCGCGGAGCGGGGCGCTAGTATTACGCTGGATAGCGGCAGCAAAGTTGAAAACGGTATGGTTGCAAGAGATCCTGGCAGCACCATCACCGCTCGATCGGTTGCCACCACCGGAGAAATCAGGGCAGTGAACGGCGCAGCAATTGTGCTCGATGGGGGTACGGTGGACGCTGAAGGATGGGGTGTTGCTGCCGTAACTGCACGAGGCGTAGTCCCCAGTCACATCACCACCTCTGCCGACATCACAGTTACGGGTTTCGGCAACGCGACAGCCTTGAAAGCCACTGAGGGAGGCGTGATCGATCTGGTCGGCGGTACAGTTGTCGGGGCCGGTCAGGCGCTGCTCGCCACTGGTCCTAGCTCCGTTATCCGCATGTCGGAGGCTGTGGTCCAACAAAGTGAGATCCAGGGCTCACGCGCTGTCAGCGCATTGGACGGCGCGTCAGTCGAACTCGCCAGCGGCCAGATTATCGCACCGTACTGGAACAATATTGCCCTGGAAGCGAACGGCGGCAATTCTGTGATCCGAAACACCGCCGCGACCATTACCGGCTCCAATGCAACTGGCGCTCGCGCTTCGAATGGCGGCACTTATCTTTTAGCATCGGGCGGAACCATGTTCGGAAGCGATACGGCCTTGGAGGCGATGGGCACTGGAAGCTCGATCGTCAGCTCCGGAAATGTCAGCGCCGTTAAAACGGTCGCACGCGCCACAGACGGTGGGCTGGTTATATTTGACGGCGGAGACCTTACGACCACTGGTGCAACAGACTCGGCGATCGTTGCTGACAATCAGGGTGAGGTGAAGGTGACCAATTCAGAGGTGCTGGCCGGTGCGAGACTCAGTGGCAACGGCATTGAAGCTCGAGAGGGTGGCAAAGTTTCACTCACGGGAGGCACGCTAACTCTTTCCGGCAACGGCAGTTCAGCGCTCATTATTCAAGGCCAGGACTCAAAACTGACCAGCAATGCGCCGTTGTTCCTGAATTCCACGGCAGCGGAAGGTTCTGCCATCACACTCGTCGACCATTCCGGTCAAACTTTCAGTGAGCTACACGCCACGATGGATGGTCCGGATGCCAGCGTCATTCGATCTGCCGGTGGTCTCAATTCGCTTGCCTTGACTGATAGCGATATGCAAAGCACCCGTGGGGTAGCAATCCTCGGCGTCGCCCATTCTGCTCCGGCCGGTTTGGATTTGACGCTCTCGAAAAGCCTTCTATCAGGCGTCTCGCTGATCAGGGATAACGGCCAATCTATAAATCTGACCGCGAACGATGCCTCTGCATTGATTGGCAATACTTCCGCAGATCATTCGACCGTGAACTTGAATGGCGGATCGGTATGGGCACTGGAAACAGGCCGTTCAACGCTTGGTAGTCTGGGGGTCAGCGGCAGCGAACTCAGGTTTGCCGACGGTGCAGAGCTCACTGTTGCGGATAACGTTCGCCTCAGTGCGGGCGCCACTATGATGGGCATTATTGAGGGCACCGCCATGCTTTCGGCTCCTGAATTGATCAATGCAGGCCATCTGGTGAAAGAGGGGGGCGGTACGCTGACGCTTTCGAGCGGGATCAGTCGCGCTGGTTCTATTATGGTGTCGGATGGCACCTTGAAAATAGGTAACGGTGAAGCAGTGGGCAAGGTTGAGCTTGGCTATGTCGATAATGATTCGATGCTGGTGTTCGATCGCCCCGATACCGTCCGAGTAAATACCATTGCCGGAGCGGGTGCCGTCCGTCAAACGGGGCTCGGGACAACAATCTTGAGCGGAGACAGTCGTTATCAAGGACCGACCCTAGTTGATGCGGGAGTACTGCAGTTGGGCGATGGCGGGGCTAGCGGCAGTGTATCCGGTGACGTGATTGTCAGCACTGGTGGCGTCTTGGCCGTGCGGCGGAGTAACGATGTCGTGCTGAGTAATTCATTGAGTGGCGCAGGGCTGATCACCATTGACACTGATAGTCATGCGTTTGATTTGGCAGCGTCCACTGGGAAGGCTTTCGAAGGTGTGTTAGTCGTGGGGCGTAGTACCTTCAACCTGGGAGGTTTTAACGCGCTGTCACTTGGCAACGCAACACTGAGAGCTGACACCGGCAGCCTCATAACTGTCGCCGACGGCGAGCAAAATATCAAAGGTTTGGAGATTAAAGGGGGGAAACTTGCATTCAACGCAACCGTTCCCGCTCAGATGACTGCTGAAAGTCTTGTTACTACCCAGAGCTTAAACACGAGAGAGGGAGGGGCTATTCAGGTTAAGTTACCGACGCCATTTACCCCCACGCCTCCTGGTTTAGGCAATACAGTTGACCTGTTGAGCCAGGATGATGCTGGCGTGGGTACTCGTCTTGTGAATGCAGAGCAAGTTTTCGGTAGCGCAGGTGCATTGACGCTTGTCGATCAAAACGACCGGGTAATTAGTGCTGCGCAGCATATTGATATTGCGCAGAATGATCAAATCGTTGCCAAGGGCACTTACGACTATCGACTCACCACGGCACCGGGCGATGGGTTATACGTCAATTACGGACTTTCACGTCTTGATTTGCAATTGAACCAGACTCTTGCTCTGGCACAACGCGACTCAGCGACCGGTGCCGCCGCAGACCTATCAGCGCAACTAAGCGGCAACGGAAATATTGAAGTCAATGCTGGTGTCGGCCATTTATCTTTATCTAACGCACACAATGATTATTTGGGAACGACAACCGTTTCTTCAGGGACTTTGCTGCTAGAAGCTGATAACGCTCTGGGACGGACCCGCGCGTTACAAGTCTCCAGCAATAGCGCAGTGGACCTAAACGGTATGGTCGCCACAATTGGCCGACTCGAGGGGCAGCGCGGCTCAAGCATAGACATCAACGATGGTTCATTGACGATCCGAGAAGGTGGCCTGTCGGAAGGGAGCCTTATGGGGCAGGGGCAGATCTATCTGCGTGACGGGAATCTGCTCATCGACGGGGCTAACGAAGCATTGAGTGCCGACACGACTATTGCCTCCAATGCCGCGGCCTACCTTGATGACGCGTCAGGTTTGGGGAATGGTGAGATTAACAACCACGGCACGCTCGTCTTGGATGACGCTGGAGGTGTGTTGCGCAATGCTCTCAGCGGCGCAGGTACGGTCAGCTTGACAAACGAGAGTGATGTGACGATCAGGGGTAATAATCAGGCGTTCTCAGGACTTTACGACGTGAGAGAGAGCGCAAGGCTTTGGGTCGCTGATGCCGCCGATCTTGGTCGTGCGGCGGTGGACAATGACGGGCTTGTGACAATCGATGCAAATCACGACTGGACGATGGTCAGCCGCCGGTCGGGCTACGGTAATTGGCTCAAGCTTGGTGATGGCACGCTGACTTTGACAGGTTCTAGTGCATCTACCGGCACCACTAACGTCGAAGCAGGCACATTGCGTGCTGGAGCGGAAGATACTTTTGGCGCAGCCGCCTCCTATGTGGTGGCGCCTTACGCGAGGTTGGACACGGCGGGCTGGAGTCAAACTCTGCGCTCGCTGGAAAACAACGGAATTGTCGCTTTGCTCGGTGGCGGCGCAGGCTCGACTTTGAAGGTTACGGGCGCTTACACCAGTCACAACGGCATCCTTCAATTGGGCACTTCATTGGGGGCCGATGGCAGCGCTACAGATCGATTGCTTTTGAGCGGCCCTGATGCGACGGTGACCGGTCATACGTTCATACAGGTCACCAATCGGGGGGGACTAGGTGCGCAGACCACTGGCGACGGAATTAATATCATCGCGGCAGAGAATGGCGCTGTGACCACCGCGCAGACCTCCAAGGATGGGTTTTCGCTTGTGGGCGGTCATGTTGACGCAGGTGCGTTTGAGTATCGTCTCTACGCCGGAGACGCGAAGGGCGAGGGCGAAAACTGGTATCTGCGCACTACCTCCGGTGAGGTGCTTCAGCATGCAAACTACCGGGCAGAAGTACCGCTGTACAGCGCACTCCCAAACCTGCTGCGTCAAAGCGATATGACTATGTTGTCAACGTTGCACGCCCGAAGGGGCGACACAGATGGGGCGCGCTTGTCGAACGGTCCAGAGGCCTGGTTGCGAACGCTAGGCTCAAACTCGCGGATACGTCAGGGTGGAGCTTCCAAAACTGACAGTGACGTTGGCTTCTCAGGGATACAAGTTGGAGTGGATCTTTTCGCTCACGATGATTGGACGACCGGCTTTTATGTGGGTTATTTGCACAGTCGTGCTCGTGTGAACGGCCGCTATGGCCTTGCCAGCGCAGATCGTAGATTCGCAGGCGATCTCAAGTTCGATACTCTGGCTATTGCGGGCTATGCGAACTATGCGAATGCGCGGCATCAGTATGCCGATATCGTATTTCAGTCCAGTCATCAAAACATTACTGCCCAAACTCCTTCAGGCACTAATGATGAAGAACGTCGCGGCAACAGCGTCACTGGATCTGTGGAAATTGGGCAGCGGTTCGCTTTGAGCCAGGAGATGTGGGTGGAACCACAGGCGCAAATCCTAGTGGGCCATAATAATCTCGCTAATACCTCGATACCGGGAGCTTCTATTCAGCAGGATATGGCCACCAATGTGACGGGGCGTTTGGGGGTGAGGTTCGGAGGGGAGACGGACACGCCGCTTGGCCGGCTGACCCCTTATACACGGGTCAATGTGTGGCATGATTTTGGTGGTACCGACACGACGCGCTTCGTGACCCCAGGCACTAGTACCCGTTTTTCCGAGAGTACCGACTACAGCTCGACAGAACTCTCCTTTGGGTCGACGTTGCATCTCAATGACCGTACCCGGGTCCACGCCGAAGTAGGCAAGACGTTCCATAATGGAGGAGGCTCTCAGATCGACTCAAGGCTGCAAGGTACCATTGGGGTTAGCTTCGAGTTCTGAGGTAAGACTTTCATTCAGGAGGGGCAAATATTCAATCTTAGCCTTCACTCCGTACCAAATTGTAAGGTTTTTGCATGCCCCTCCTGCTAGTTAAATGCACTTTCAGATTTGTCTGATTGATAGCCGGCAAAGTTGGCCGTTAAGCTATCACCTTAGTATTTTAAGGTCTTCAGATGAGATCTCGTCTAATTTCAGGCAGAGCAATCAGGGCAGTTGTCGCTGAACAAAACTTTGAGCAAAGGTGTTCTGTCGAGAATTCGCTGATTGCATTGGGCTGTTTTCGTACAGCTACTGTTAGCGATTTTGATGAGCTGGTTTCAATTACTCATTACTCACCTGACTTGTTTGAGCGTTTTGATTTGTTAATAGCTAATGCACGAATATTTCGTGATGTTAAAGTTCAATGGGCGCAGTTTTGTTTGAGTAGTTCTCGTTTGAAACATGTGTTGATTTACGATGAGTACAAATCCTCAAATGAGCTTGAGGTCCTATCTGAACGGTCAGCCTACTATGTGTGGAGAGTAAAAAAAGCAGATTCCACCGTGCTCGAAAATCTTATCCCTCTGATTGATACGGCTAATAGTTAGTTTCGCGTATTATCTATTAGATGTTTCAAGTGTAGGGCTGGCGGCGGATCCGTGCGGGTGGAGTAACCTGGTGATCGAAATACTGAACAGCTTTAGGGGAAAATATTTTTCAAGTTGGTATGGCCGGGCATTTATTTTGTGGTTATGTTGATTGGCGCTCGGCAGTATAGAATGTGAGTTAGTAGTTGTTGGTGTGCTTGAAAAAGTGCTGAAGGGTAAATATTAATGACTTTTAAGATTGTTTTTTTGTTAAGTGTGAGCATGTGGTTATGATTTTTTTGATTCTTACTTGTTCTACTGAGGTGTAATTGCTTTTGCAGCAGCTGTTTGAGCGACGCGCAGTGCTGCCATGTACGCCATTTTATGTAGCTGTTCGCTAAGCCATCCAGGAGAAAATATGACAACGCTTTATCACGGCATGGATAGAAAAGCTCTCGACGCCGCATACAATAACACCCAAGCAATATCTGATTTTCCCGATGTGCTGAGGAAATTTCAATCGCGTAGCACCCGACTATACGAAAGGAGACCATGCAGGCGCGACCTTCGCTATGGCGAGGGCTCGCGGCAGCGATTCGACTGGTTCCCCTGCGGCTACGCGGAAGCTCCCACTTTCATCTTCATTCACGGAGGGTACTGGCAGAACTGCGCCAAAGAAGATTTTGCATTTATAGCGGAAGGAGCACTCGCAAAGGCTTTAATGTGATATTGGCCGAATACACTCTTGCACCTGAAGCATCTATCACACATATCGTTGGGGAAATAGGACGTCTACTTGATTGTCTTACAATGGACGTCGAAGGGCTTGGAATTGCTGGTGGTAAAGTTTGTCTCAGCGGTCACTCGGCCGGGGGGCATCTGACTGCAGTACATCGCTCGCATCCACTTGTCGCAAATGCGCTCGCAATAAGCGCGCTGGTCGATCTTGAGCCAATTAGCCTCTGTTGGCTCAATGACAAATTGCAACTGACCAGTGCGGAGGTCGAAATTTATAGCCCAATACGCCATATAAGTCGGGGGGCTCCAATGATTGTTGCGGTTGGCGCTGCGGAACTACCCGAGTTGTTACGCCAGTCAGACGCATACTCGGCAGCGTGTGAAGCTGCAGGAGAAAGAGTCGAGAGTGTGTATGTTCCTGACTGTACACATTTCTCGGTGCTTGAGGATCTTGCTCGCCCCGACGGGATTTTAATGACGGCGCTCGAGCGGTTAGCCTAAGGGCTACATTTCAGTACCTCCTACAGCAGTAAAGTCATTAAGTTTTCCGGCCCCACACTCTGTCTTTCGTCCCGGGCGGAAAACGATCGATTAATGTAACGTCGATACAAGAGAAATTGAGGCGGATGCGGTGTATCAAACCATCGGAAATTTCGCGGTGAAGGTGGTGCCACTCTCTCGTGTTGAATTCACCGATACGACACCGTTATGCGCCCTGACGATCTCTCGAACGATAAAGAGTCCAAGCCCCACGCTTCGCGAGTCGGTGCCGGTCATTTCTCCCCGAATCATGGGCTCAAACAAAACGCCCATCAACGACTTGGGAATGGCTGGCCCCAGGTTTTGTACCGATACAATGGCGTTATCCTGCTCGATGCGTGAAGTGATCGTGATCGGCTGTTGTAAATCACCATACACCACGCTGTTAGCCACCAGATTACCAATGATTTGCTGCACGCGGTCTGCATCCAGAAAAGCACTGCCGGTCCCCACAGTCCGATGCACCAACGTGGCTTGGGGGAACGTCATGCGCAATTCATCGACGCTGGCGCCAACGAAGGCATGTAAATCCACGGTCGAAGGGCCGATAGTAATGCCTTGCCCAACTCTGGCTAATGCCAAGTCTAGCAGGTCGCCAATCATGCGTTCAGCACGGTCTGCCGACAGGCTGATGTGGCCGAGCATCTTGTTATCTCGAGTGGGACGTTCCTCTCGGGCAAGGATGCCAGAGGCCATTTTGATAGCCGTCAGCGGGTTTTTCAGATCGTGGCTGACGATGGCGACCATTTGTTCGGCAAACGCGGCGCGAACCTGGGCCTTTTCGTAGGCGTTTTTTAGCTCCTCCTGAGCCAGTCTGAGAGCTGTTTCGGCGGCGGTTTTTTCGCGCAGCAGGTCTTCGGCGATTTTTCGTGCGTTGAGCAGCTCACGCTCATACTTATCGCGATCTTTGGTGCGAAACAGCGCTAACTCATAAAACGCACCGCTGGCGTGCTTGCGTCGGACGCCATTAAGCAACATGGTCACAATGTGTTTGTCATGGTGGACCAGGTCGAGCTTTACCTCAGCGACGGAGCCTTGCATCTGCATCAGCGGCGACCAATGAGTTTGGTGGAAAATGCGTCCGCCCATCGTCAGTAGGTCCTGAAAACGCCGCCCGATGATCTCCTGGGCGTCCAAGCCGATTGAATGGCTGAACGTCTTATTGCTGCGAAGAATCGTGCCGTCTTCCTTCGTTACCACCAATCCGCATGGGGCTTCATCAAACAGCGCGTGAGCATCTGGCAGCAATGGCTGGTCAGTCGACATATTCGCCCATCCAGGGTAACAAAAAGTTTTCCATGGCCTCAGAGCATGCACTGGGCGAACTCATGTGGGGGCAATGGCCGACGTTAGCCACCAGGCAGAGCGTGCTAGAGGTCATCACAGACTGTAGGTATTCACCAACGGCGACGGGAGCGATCAGGTCGTCTGTGGATTGCAGGATCAGCGTGGGTGTAGCCAGCCCGATGATGTCTTGGCGGTTGTCGGACATGAACGTCACTCGCGCAAATTGCTTGGCGATATCGGGCTCGGTGCGGCAAAAGCTATTGGTCAGATCTTCGCTCAGTGCCGGTTGCCCAGGTGTGCCCATGATCACTGGAGCCATGGTGCTAGACCAGCCAAGGTAGTTGCTGTCGAGTGTGTCGAGCAGTGAGTAAATGTCCTCCAGCTTGAAACCACCGACATAGTCGTCGGTGTCGATGTAGCAGGGTGAGGGACCGATCATTATATGGGCAGAAATGCTTCCGGGCGCCTGGCGGTCAGCCAACGCACCGATCATGCTGCTGACAGAGTGGCCTACGACGATCACGGGCCCGCGAGTGTAATAGTCGATGATTTCATTGAGGTCACGTGCGTACCCGGCCAGTGAGTTGTACTTTTCCCGATCATAGGCTTCAAGATCCGACTCACCGGCGCCGACGAGGTCGTACAGAAGGACTGTAAATCGATCGGCGAAACCTTCGGCAAGATAACGCCACATGGTCTGATCGCAGCCGAAACCATGGGAAAAGATCAACGTTGAAGGACCATCGCCCAATAGTTTTACGTTGTTGCGATGTTGAAGGTTCATGCGTGTAGCCCCGGTCGAGCCAAAGGTTTTGGTGTCTGAGGCAGTGTAGATAGTCAAGGGTATAGCGTCACGCGGTATAGGTTTATGGCTCCTTGATGACGTCGAACTTGTCTCGGACAAACATTTTGATTCTCGCGCCAGTTGAGTACGAATTTCCGCTTTGGCCGAAAGCTGCCTATGAAGACAGACACACCCCCGTGAGTATCGAAGTCGAATTAACTAAATTTTAGGGGGACGCACTTGTTTCGAAGGGGTAGGGTTGCGGAAATGACTGAAAAGATGCGGAAACGATATGGACATCAAGGAGTAAAAAAGCTCGATCCCCAGAAACGACAAAGCCCTGAATAATCAGGGCTTTGTCGTACATAAGATGGCGGAGGCGATGGGATTCGAACTCATGGACCTGTTACAGTCGACGGTTTTCAAGTCCTTCAATAATGCGCTTAATTTCAATGAGTTATGGGTCGCAGTGTTCCGCTTTGATTGCGTGCAATGTTCCTCAGCACGGCCGCTAGCAGCCAGAAGCGGACAGTCATCGCGTGGCGGTAACAGTTCTAGTGGTTTACCAGCTTGGCTCTGATGACTCCGTGGACACGCCACATCCGCTGCAGCTGTAAACAGTCAAGAGTGCTGTGCTTCCCTTCCGAACAACGCACTGCCAATGAGTCTCCGAACGTACCCACGTTCTCGAAAATACGTAGGCCAGTACCCTGGATGGAGGACCCGACCCTTTTCAGATAGGAGAATTGCTCGCCGTGTTTCTCGGCCACGAGCGCTACGACGTCACCCTTCATCGAGTCCAGAAGTGATTCAACGGATAGCTCAACAGACTCCAGCAAAACAAGATCGCCGTTCCTGACGACTGGGTAGCCGCTGTCCTCGATGATGCGCGCGGCGAGTAGCTGCTTATCCAGTATCGAACAGGCATCGATGCAGCGAGCTTCCTGATCTCCTTCTCGCGATGCGGTGCCGTAAAAAATTCCCACTATAGGAAGTATCCGAACTTTATTTCTTGGTAACGTCATCGCAGGCGCCACACGCTCTGTACCGGACTGATCGCACGCCAAAGTCAGTTTAGAAGGATCTCTGTGGTCGGAGTGAAGTCGACGGGCAAACACGGTACTCCCATAAAGAGCAATAACAGGGTCACCGTTTTTGGCTTCTTCGCTAAGCGAAACGACTACCGTTTGGCCCGGCAACGCCAGTGCTCCTAGGCTGGAGCCTCGAATGGCATAAAGGGCAATCTCACCCAAGTCGGAGAGAGAGATCGTTGTGATTTCACCCTCTACAGCAATCGCATCCGAATGTGTGCGAGCGCTGAAGTCGCCGAGAACTCGAATCTGACTCTTGTTGAGAGAGATCGGTGCGGGAGCAGGGGGCGAAGCCGCAAAAAAGAAGTCTTCGTCCTCTCGGGTGAGTCGCCCCATGAACCGGGCATATGACGCACTGCAGCTGCGGATTAATCGGTCGACTTCATCAAACGCGCCGCTCACTTCTCCGGCATCAAAAGGAGTGACATTGCGCAGATTATGATGAGCGTTATTGATGATTGAATAGAACGTTGAGCTTGGCCGCAGTGATTTGCAACTCAGCAGACGTTCGAACGGTACTTCATTAAAGGGCTGCTCACCGCCGTTGCGAGCACTACTGATGTTGGCGAGCAGGTCCGCGAGAGTCGGCTTGTAGATGAGGATAGGATCTGAAGCCAGCAAATCCCACAACCGGTTCTCAATATGAAGGCGTACTCGCTCGACGAACTCCTGCGCCTTGGCAACGTCCGATTCGTCTTCAAGCCATGCAGTGCGCCGCTCCAACACCTCCTCGACGGCTGGGGTGAACGCAGCCGTATACCGAGAGGAAGAGATGGGGCTGATTTGCAACATCGTCCAGGATGGAGAAGCCACAGAAGTTTTTGGCAATCGGCTCTTTACGGCCGCGATAAACCGGTTGTCATTCGAGGTGATGATCGGAGCCATGCCAGCCTCGACGAGCTTTGGTATCGCGGCAGCTAGGTTCTCGGTATTGATTGGGTCGAAATAGGTCTGCGGATCGTCCAACTGAAGCACCTCAAGCACCCCGGCACGATCACGAATACGCTCCCATAGACTGAAGACAAACGCCCAGACGCAAGCGCGAAGATGCGAGGAGTTCATCACCTCATGAGCGTGCACTCGAACAGATCCGAGGCCAGCGTACAGCCCTACACCTTGGGCCCTAGCTGGATCCAGACCGATATAGGCCGGCCCTCCGACGTAGTGCGGTCTGTAAATGACCTTCAACCACGCCGTCGTCCTTTCATCTAGTACCGTTATCAGGCCCTCTACCTGGTGATGAACGAGTCCAGGTAGTCGTGCGAACTCCTTGATCGCGGCGGCGGCTCGACGTACCAATCGGTGTCGCTTGCGAGCTTTCACCCAGCTTTGCCGAATAACTTCGATCTCATTCATCTGGCGCAGAAGCGCAATGATGGGGTCGGCGGATGTAACGGCTTGCTGCAGTGCAATCACTTGGTGCCTTAACGGGCACATGGCCATTTCAAGCTGGTCGTCAGAGGCCTTTACTCGGCTGAACGAGCCGCTACCAAAATAGCGCTGTGTGAGCAGCTTGATCTGATCCTCACTGAGCTGTCGATGAAGCGCGAGCAATAGCGCGGCCTGCAGATTGGCAAACCTGTTAGCAAGAGAGGTCGATCGAAGTTCTTGCGGTAACTCTATTGTCTGGGACTCGGGCAACGCGGGTAGAGGATGCGCCTGCACTGAAAGGTTCCAAACCTTCTCGGCATTTCGCTTCAGCGAGCGCAACTGGGTGCTAAAGGCCGGATCCTTAAACAGCTCACTTAGGTACGCATCTCGATAGATCTCCAACAACGTTGCACGGGATCTAACGTCAACGAACGGGCGAAGCGAATTAGGAAGCGCCTCCAGAAGCTCGCTTGCCGCGGCTTGCTGCCAGTCCTGAAGTGTCTTCGTGGCGTCCGTATGCGCGAGCGCGCTCGCTTCCAGAGCATCGAGCACCGCCTTGTCCAGCAATGCATCGGGAGGTACTTGGGTAAGATCTGAACCGCATACCGGGCAATCGCTGAGCGGCTCTTCAGGGTGATGACGGCGGTGCCACTGGGAAACTATGGCGTACAGCTGCCATCGTGCGGTTTCCTCCTTTTTCTTCTGTCGTGCAACCTGCTCAAGTGCTCTTTCCCTAAGTTCTTCGAGCTTCGCGATCACAATGGCTCTATCGGCGTCTTGGATTTCGCCTAGCCGTTTGAGTGTTTCGACAGATGGCAGAGATCCAAGTGCCACAGTCGCGAGACGCTCCTTCGCCGTCGCGAGGGTATTTACGAAGGCCTCCACTTGCTCCTTCGTTTCCAACCGGACCGCGCTCGCGAGAATCTCATCTATATCATTCTGTCCTTGCTGGCGAAGTTCCTCTAGGTGATTTATCGACGATTCGATTGTCGCTTTACAGCTTTTTTCTTCACTTTCCTGATCGGGGGACATGAGGTCGGGCACATCACCAAGCGCCTCCGTCTGCATTGTCCATGCTTCACACAATGTGCGTTTGCTCGTCAAAAATCGCAGAAGCGCGGCACTCTCATCCTCTTTGGCCTTGTCGTTTTCTTCACCCGTTAAGCGCTTGGCCAGTCGTTCGGAGCGTTTGCCAAGATCTTGCAATGGTCTCAGTCCAGTCAACTGAGCAATCGCATCAGCAAACGTGGTTTTCTCGTCAAAGCGCATGGTGGTCGCGATCGCGGGCATTAAAGTACCCGCTTCAATTGCCCATTGAGGGAGGCCGAGCTGTTCGATGCCGCTCACTGGGGTGGTGACAGTTCCTCTTGCACCTAGCTTGAGCTCTCGTCGCACCACGACCTCTTGCCCGGAGTGCTCCCTTAGGGTCAGCTCAACCCAGGTATCAACTGCAGGCTTATCCTGCAGAGCTGTTAACTCTTCGGCAGAAGGAATTGGGACTATGGGGGGCAGAACAATGGAGTTCGCGACCCCATCCGGGGCAGGATTCTCCTCGTCCGACGCCTGCATCAGTTCAACGGTTATCGGCTGATGCACGAACGACGGTTTGTGCTGGGAGCGATGTGCCTGACCGGTCAGACACCACATGATCGCGCTTTGAAAGGCCGTCTTTCCGGCGCCATTGAATCCCCATACGCAGGTGACATCACGGTCGAGGACCAGCGAAACAGGGTCCGGTGCCTGACCATCAGC
Organism: Pseudomonas sp. 14P5.3.2; assembly: GCF_057799175.1. Lineage (NCBI taxonomy): Bacteria > Pseudomonadati > Pseudomonadota > Gammaproteobacteria > Pseudomonadales > Pseudomonadaceae > Pseudomonas > Pseudomonas sp. 14P5.3.2. The sequence goes on from NZ_JBYOKU010000003.1 coordinate 154,813, forward strand.
ACCGCAATGTCGGTGTAAGCCCGCAAACCTATGGGCTCTGATCTGCGTGATGCGCCACCGAGGACGCTTGAGCGCGGAGGCTACGACCTGTTCTTTAGGCACGGCAGCCTTAGGCGTTTCCAGTGCTTGGAGCAACAGGTCTATCTCGGTGCTGGAGAGTTGTTTTTGTTTGTCCCATAGTTCTCGCTTAGACGCGTAGAAGCGGAATGCTATTTGGGCGTCTTCAGTGCCGAAAAGAAAGCTCCCCGAGTCCTCAGGCAGCGTAATGGATCGACCCAACGACAGCGCCTCGACAATTTCTTCGAGAGTGCTGGATTCCAGCTCGAGGGGCGAGGGCTTCTCTGCCATGCTTTTTCCTCCTAGGGAGGGTTGGGGAGCTATTGAACGGCGCCCACCTCTGTCACGGTTCTGGAACCTGACAACATAGTTTGTTGCGTCTGGGCAGGGTACTGATTACCCCTAGGTTGATGACAACATAGCCTGTCCAATGGAAGCTGCCAGAATTACACCCGATTAAACACACAACCATCGCCTGCTACTGGCCGTTAACGGTCGATTGCGGACGTCTGCTTATGGCCGAAAGCTGCCAGTGGGAAGTTATCGTGATGAATATTTATGCTCGCAGGTGTTCTGGAGTTCGAATCTCTCCTTCACCGCCACATTCAGTAAACGCAAACCCCTGATTTTCCTAGAGAAAGTCGGGGGTTTGTGGTTTTTGGCATCTGAAAAAAAGCCATATGGGACTGAGATGGGACTGGAGTACTCTTTTGATGAGGAAAAGGCGCCTGAAAAATTAGTGACCAAGCCAAGGAGACCCGGCGACATCAGCTAGGCTTTCCAAACTCCTTCACTCCAGGACCGATCTCATGTCAGATAACTCTGAATCCAACATTGCCACGGCGGATGCGCTCACGTTGCTTCTACACAATCAGCATGCGATCAGTGCGGCGATAGATGAGGTCACTAAGTGGCTTACAGAGAATGGCGTCGAGGACGTTGCCCTCAGCGCTGTCATGGCTATGGAGACCTTGGACACCAACGCACAAGCGCTAACGGATGCGATCATGCGACTACGGCAGTCTTAAAGAGAAGCAACTGGCTTCGTAAATGCAAATGACTAGCGACCATGTATTTCCTATTAAATAACTCTGTCACTGCTCTCACTTCGGGAGTGGATTTCAATTACAAGGACGCAAATTGTGGCTATAGAAATTACTGCAGCAGCATTAGCCAAGGCGCTGACGCCCACAATCACGACGATAGTTAAAGAACTAGGTGTGGCTTTTAGAAAGCAGAAAATGAAGTGGGATGCGACAATCTCAATAAATAATCTGACGGAAATTATCCTAAATATCAATACAGTAAAAACTATGTGGTCGCGTGATAAGGGGGTATTGATTGGTGACTTTTATTATCCTCCGCGAATAATTCAAAAAAATAATCGAAATGCATGTTCGGTGATAGGGAGTGTAATTAACGGCAAGTCCGTTATTGAAGGGATTGTTGGTCAGGGAAAGTCTATCCTGATGCGCAATCTTTGTAATGAGATTGTAAGTAGTGGCAGGATACCAATATTTATTGAACTGCGCATGGTTTCTAGTGATCGCCCTCTTATTGATCTGATTCTCGACTTTATCGATGCTGCTGGAATAAAAGGCGGTAGAGATGTGTTCGACTTTTTAGCCACAGAGGGCAAGACAAGTTTAGTGCTTGATGGGTTTGATGAGATCCCAGAAAGCATGGTCACTTCGACAATATATGCCATTCAAAATTTTCAGAAAAAATACGGTTGCCTATCTTTAATTATATCGTCGCGGCCGCACCATGCCGTGCAACGACTTTCTGGATTTAGAAGTTTTGAAATAGATGAGTTTGAAGAAGACGACTATCAGCCTTTTTTACGAAAGCTGATTGAAGATATAATTCTAAGGGAAAACATATATCAATCTATAATAGATGCTCCCGGCAATATTCGCGGTGTTATTACAACTCCGCTTATGTTAACTTTGCTGTGTCTTGTATACGAAATGGAGAGTCATATACCGGCGACTCTCCCGGAATTTTTTAATAGCTTGTTTTCAGCGGTTTTTACCAGACATGATAGGTTTAAGCCGGGTTTTCAAAGAGAGCGATATAGTGGGCTATCTGAGTCGAAACTTCATCGTCTATTTGATGCCTTTTGTTTCATGACAATGCAATTGCGCCTTGGGCGAACGATGAAGGAAATTGAGTTTCATCATGTATTTAATGAGGCTATGGAGTACGTAGGGGGGGTGACATGTGAAGTGGAAGGCTTTCGAAAAGATATTGTGAACGTCGCGTGTCTGATGCTTGAAGATGGCTATGAGCAAATTAGCTTTCTTCATAAGAGTATACTCGAATACCATGCTGCCTCATTCGTAAGAAATTCATCAGCCGAACTGGCTTGTGATTTTTATGATATAGCAGCTGAGGATCTGAACTCTTGGGAGGATGTATTAGCCTTCCTAAAGTATATGGACGAATTTCGATACGGCCAACACTACGTCTTAAAGTATTATCCGGCAGAGCTTGAGGAGATTTCTCTGGCTGTATCAAGTCAGAATGAAGAAGATCATCTTCGTTATTTAGAGAAAAAGCTTCCAAGTTTTTTCATTGAGACGTCCGGAACTACCATTAGTGCATTTGTAGTTATGCACGCGGAAACAATGTTTCCTTTCTATCATCTCCTCACTGATCTCATGCATGAAGTTGCAGAGGCGGCAATGGCGAATGCTTCGGATCGCGATATATACAGTTCAATAAGAGCAACGAAAACATCGAGGGGGGGAGTTTTGGGGGTGAACCTCAAGGCGATGTTTGATTATCTTAATCCGAAGGGCGTTGTATCGGTGCTCATTCAAGTTCAAGAGGATATTAAGGCTGAACTCGCAAAGTTTGATGCCATAGTTGGTGCTGAGCGAAAAAAACTAAACATACTTCGACCAGAAAAAAAATCGTAATCTCTCCGTCGAAGTTGCAGAGATTCACGTACTTCCGCCCTATGTTCAATCGGCCCCCCACACCTCGCCTAGGTGTGGGGGCCTTTTTGTGGGGGCACGGAACCCACTCCCCCCCGGGGCCGGTCTACCTTTCCCCTGCCGTCTGGTTAGGCGCAACAACAATTATTGATACGAACAGCGAGGCAATCTGTCGAATATTTACCGGCGTCCGAAGAGCCGGTCACTATTAACGGTTGGAAATGGAATTAAGCATGAATGACGCATCATCCCCGCTGAACTCGCCAGCCGCGATTCGCGCCCAGGCGTCTGCGTTGCTGGCCACCATCGAAGGCGCGAGCAACCTGGGCGAACTGCTGCGCGCCACTGGCGGTGCCAAAGGGTTTGTCTTGGGCCTCGAGACCGTCTACCCGCTGACCGCGATCGACGTCCAAAACCTCTACGTCATGGTGGAGGCAGTCGCCCAGCGGCGCCACGCGAAGCTGGGCGGGTGACGGGCGAAGGTATTCACGAAGAGGTGTTGCGCGCCCTGGTCGAACAATACGCGGTGCGCGAATGCCTGGTGGTCAGGATCAACGGCGGCCCCGACTGGGGCCTGTCGATTCGCCTGGGCTGCAGCGGCGCACGCTGGGTGCCGGTGCGCTCGCGACGTGAGTCACTGCGCACCTGGGCCAGCTTGACCGCGGTGGGGCGTTTTGCCGAAGGCGTGGGCCTCAGCGGATTCAATGTAGAGCTGTAACCGGTGACAGCTTCAAGGCCATTTCTACAGACCTACATCCGGCTGCCTTTGCTTGAAATACGGGCTTCCGGCGGCCCGAATTCTTTCCGCAATTTGTTTTGAGGTCCTGGTTTCACTACCCTAAAACGAACAGAGAATTTGTGTGATGCGGAAAAATAATCACCATAAGATTATGATTTATAAGGAAAAAATAATGGACTTAAAATCCCCCGCTCGTAAGGGCGTGCCGGTTCGATTCCGGCTTCGGGCACCATCTAAAATCAAGGGTTTGCGAGCGAAAGCTGATGCAAACCCTTGTTTGTTTCCGGTCCGCAATTTTGAACTTGATCAGCCATTTACCTTGCGGGCATGACCTTTTTGCCCTTGCGATTCAGCTGCTTCAACTCATTTGCCCTCAGGCCATGTCAAATCTCCTGCACAGACTTCCGCGCCATGATTTGATCAAGATGGCATTTAGAGCGGGTTCAGCCAGCGCACGACGTTCTTCAGGCTGCGGGTTTGACACGGAAGGCCAAGTAAACCGGCCCGAATGGGAAGGTACTGACTTCCAACTCGTCTAGAGGGGCGAGCGTACGGGTGCGGGTTCCGGCGTTGCTGTAGATCATGTGGCTGTTCGACACTGCAATGTTGATCTTTCCGGCGGCAGCCTGGATTAGTGTCGCCTTGAACCCCTCAATTACATCGTCACCAATCGTCAGCGTGACGTCTGTGTCGCTAATGACCAGGATCGACTTACCTGAATCCGCCATGGTCAGTGGCCTGCTGCCGGTGATCGAGACATTGGTGTGAACGTGGCCGCCGGCGTGGTAGCTGACCATCCTCGGGTCGGCGAAGACGCGTGCGAAGGAGCCGACATAATTCACACTGGCGCGCATGTCATCGAATTGCTCGACCACATAGGTGCCGATGCTGCCCGAGACTTCGCCATTGGGGTCCAGAACCCACTTTCGCCCTACCATCAGCCCGATCTGGGTGTTGGCGCGTACTCCCGCGCGCATTTCTTCGAGAAAAAGTTGACTGATCTGACCGCCACCGTTGCCCTGAACATAGGTAAATCGTGCAATGGAGTGGCTGTCTCCAGTCGGGCTGCCTTGGGTGGTATCGACTCGATAGTCGACAAAGTCTGCCGATACAGTGGTGGTCGTTGTGTTGGTGTTAGGCGCCCAGGTGAAATCCAAGGCTCTTCCGGTTTTCACCTGCTCCAGCGAGGTGGTGGTCTGTGTGGTAGTAGTCGAGCCTGACTGCTTCAAATCATCGTTCATGATGCTCATCCTTAAGTGAAGTGCGGTAAGCCTGCTACTGAGCGGGGTTTTCATTCATCTGACAGGGGCAGGTGGAAGATTCGGACTGCGCCGGGGACTAAATGCGCAGGCTGTACCAAGCCAGGCAGACGGTCTCCAGTTCTTCTGTAAGACATGTCAATTCGTCGTGAGTGATCATTCCGGATATTTGTAGTGCCTGGTTAAAGCTGATCGAACTGCTCTTCAGCGCAAGAAGCTGAATTTCATCTCGGGCCTCTCTGAGATACCCGAAGTTTGAGCGTGCCATTGCCATGACGGTAATTGCTTCAGTGGGCATAGCCTATTCGATCAATCATTAAAAATGAGAGGTTGCCAGCTATGGTCGCTGTTTAGCCATCAACCAATTGGCAGGGTGTCAATAGAGCGCGACACGATGCTTCGCGTCCAGGATGTTGCAATGCGTCTGCTGGAGCTACATTTCGACGATGTCGAGACCAGCATTGATCATGCCCGTTGCGGACTCGACTGCTGAAGAGATTCTCCAGCAGGTGGATGGGAGGGTACTTAACCAGGTCGAGGTGGTTACGTGAGCAAGGCCGCTTCACCCTCTTGAAAAATATTGTGCTGATTGGCAGGAAACAAAAAGCCCGGACGTATCCGGGCCTGTCAGAGGAATCACTCAGCGCGAATTTACTTCTTCCTGAGTCCGGGCAGACGCTCTTTCCCTACGCCGGCGAACCCAGCTGAAGAAAGCGTGAACCGGGTGTAAAAACGCTGCAAGCACGCACAGCAGCATGATGATGAAAATGGCGATCAGCGGGAGGCTTTCGTGCGAGAACATGGTGGGGTACTCCTGTAGGCACTATGTTGGAACCCGCAGGCTAGACGCATTGAGCCATGCTTGCGATGAACGTATGTTCATCCTCGGGCGCTTGAACTGTGCTAAGGAAGGACTCGCCAAAATGATCGATTCTGGAGGTGCGCAAACAGTCGTCGCGCAATCATCCAACGATCTTTTTTCAACGCAGTTAGGTTTCGTAACGCGGTAAACCGGCGACGTTCGGCGCCGGCCTTGGTTAAGGCCAACGCCGTGCGTGGAATGATTAAGCAGGTGTCTTGTCAACTGCGCTTGGGCAGTTTCCAGTTCGGGCGGATGAAGTGGCAGGTGTAGCCATTCGGTATCCGCTCCAGGTAGTCCTGATGCTCCGGTTCCGCTTCCCAGAACGGTCCGGCAGGTTCGATTTCGGTGACCACTCGGCCCGGCCAAAGACCAGAAGCGTCGACGTCGGCGGCGGTGTCCTCGGCGATGTCGCGTTGCTCGTCGCTGAGGTAATAAATCGCCGAACGATAGCTAGGGCCGAGATCGTTGCCTTGGCGGTTAGGCGTGCTGGGGTCGTGGATCTGGAAGAAGAACTCGAGGATCTGCCGGTAGCTGATCACGGCCGGGTCGAAGATGATTTCGATGGCCTCGGCGTGGTTGCCGTGGTTGCGGTAGGTGGCATTCGGCACCTCGCCGCCGGTGTATCCGACGCGGGTTTTCAGCACGCCAGGATAACGCCGCAGCAGGTCCTGCATGCCCCAGAAGCAGCCGCCGGCGAGAATCGCGGTTTCGGTTTGTCCGGTCATGATCTTTTTTGCCTCTCGGTGACTGTAGATACGGTTCTGGTTATGCGGGCGTGTTGGCTATTTGCAAGCCTGATTCAGGGTTACGGACTGCTGGATCCGGTGTTTTCAACAAAAAGCCCTGACGATAAGGCCAGGGCATTGATGGTTCGAGCTGAATTCGGACAGTTCACATCGAGTGATGTACTAAAGACACCACATCAAGCGGTTATACAAACGCTTGCCCGAAAAAGCCCCGTGGCAGGCGCTGCGGCCCGGCCAGCGCGGTCAGTCGTTCGATCCACTCCGTACGCCAGTTCGACGCACCGTGATCAGCCTTGGTGTGGCGCGCTGCGCGCCGTGCTGCATTGCGCTGGGTTTTGCGCGCTTCCTTGTAGGCATCGGTGTTGCGGCAGCTGCGGCATTTGACGCGATTGAGTTCCAGGCTCGAGGCAAGGTTGTTGCCCTTGTGACCACAAGCCAGATGTCCGTCTGTTTTGAAATGGATAACCATGAACAGTCTCCTGGGTGACGTGTACAGGTTATGACCCCTCACGGCAGCAGGCGTTCGCTGTATCGGCCAAGCGGTAGGCCAGGAGACTGTCGTTTATCGCTGTGCAATCATCTGAAGCGAGGCAACGGCCGTTCGACGGGTTCTAGCGAAGACAGAGTGCGGCGGATCAGCGGCGTGTCTTTTTCGATGTCGTTAAGGCGATCACGGATGCGCAGGGCGGTCGGGTGCCCGCCTTGATGATCGACCCAGTCGGCGATTTCCTTGCAGGCCGCGGCAAGGCGCGCCTGACGGGAGTCGAGCAGGGTGAGGAGGGTGGTGATGGACTCTTTTTCGGACATGGAACACCTCCGTTCAGACAAACCGTTGAGAGGCAGCAAAAAGCTCGCGGGTTGCGAGCTGTCTGCCGTTGGGGCGCTGGTCCGTCAGCTGCCTTGAGTATAGACCCCGCCTGTCAATTGCATCAGCCGGCTGTTTGGCGCGCCAGCATTGGCGAGCTGGCCGCATTGAGCCGTCGGCATTCGTGTCGGGCCTCATCCTCAAGGTCGTAGCCATCACCGATGAAGCCGCCGGTGCGGGTATCGTTGATCCGAAACCAGCTGCTGGCCTCGGCGGGTTCATGCTGGCTATCCCCGGCGCGCCGGCCGTGAATGATGATCTTGTTGCAGCGCTTCACGACAAATATGTCTTCCATGGCGTCACCACAGCAAATGGGTGTCAGATCAACTATAGAAGCCGTGGCTGATCGTGCAAAAAATAGACAGTCAGTTCGTCGGTTGCAGCCGCCATCCCTCGCGGTACCCATCCAGGCGATGCGTCGGTTTCAAGGCTTGCAGAAAGTCAGGATCGTGGGAAACCGCGACAATTGCACCGGGAAACGTCTTCAATGCCTGTTCGAAAGCTTGCACCGACGCCAGATCCAGATGATTGCTCGGCTCGTCGAGCAACAACAGTTGCGCGGGCGTCTTACCCCACAAGGCCACCGCCAGTGCGGCTTTCAGGCGTTCGCCACCGCTCAGTGAAGCGCTCGGTCGGGTCACCCGTTGCGCGTCCAGTTGCAGATGAGCCAAATGCCCGCGCAATGCACTTTCACTCAACGGACTCTGCAGCGCGAGCAGTTGCTCGATGACGCTGAGACCGTCGTCCAGCAACTTCAGATGCTGGTCCAGATAAGCCACGGGAACATGGGTGACGCATTCGCCGCTGGCGGGATGCAGTTGGCCCGCGAGCAACCTGAGCAACGTCGATTTGCCGCAGCCGTTCGGACCATTGACGGCGACGCGCACAGGACCACTCAGCGTGAGATTGAACGGTTGCGTCGGTAGCCATGGCACACACGCATCAATCAGCGTACAGACCCTACGCGCGGCAGGCACTGAACTGCCGGGCAGGTTCATCAGCACCACATCGTCCGGGAGCACGTTGGCGTAGGCATCACGCACCTGCGCGTTGAGCTCCGATTTGCGCTGCTGATGACCATGTCGCACCTGGCCCATGATCTGCCTCGCGGCACCTTTGAGGCCTGCGCGCTCGAAACCCGAGACATTGGCGGTTCTGGCGTTGCGCAGTGAGCGGGCAGCATGGCGCTGGATGGTGTCGTGTTCGTTTTGCAAGCGCTGCTGCTCGCGCCGACGCTCGGTTCTGCTTTGATCCAACGTCGCTTGCGCCGCCGCCTGATGGATCTGTCGCTGCTGCTGATAAGTGGAAAAATTGCCGCCGTACACCGTGGCACCCCGCGGCGTCAGCTCGACGATACGCTGCATGCGCTCAAGCAATTGGCGGTCGTGGCTGATGACGATCAATCCGCCGCGCCATTGCTCCAGCCTGTTCATCAGCCAGTCGCGGCCGGGGCCGTCGAGATGGTTGGTCGGCTCATCCAGCACCAACAGGCGCGGCGGATTCAGAAATGCCCCGATCAACGCCAATCGCGCTTGCTGGCCGCCGCTCAGCGGTTGGGTCAAATCCGTGGGGGCGACGTCCGGCAGACCGGCGTCATCCAGCCATTGGCGCAGGCGTTCGGGCAGATCCCAGCGTTCGCCGAGGATGTCGAAATCTTCCGGCGACGCCTCGCCGCACTGCAACCGTTGCAATGCACGAAGGGCGGCAGCGGTGCCCGTGGCGTCGGCCACGGTCTGTCCCGCGTCGGCGGTGAATGTTTGCGCCACATAGGTCAGGGGAACCGAGCAAGTCACGCTGCCGGCAGTCGGTTGCAAGTGTCCGGCAATCAGCTTGGCCAGCACGCTTTTACCGACGCCGTTGCGCCCGACGATTGCGGTGTGGGTGTGATCGAATTGCAGATTCAGGTCGTTGAAAATCGTCTCGCCATTAGCGAACTGAAAAGTCGTTTGATTCAGGGAGACGAGGGCAGGCGTACGCGAGACGTGAGTCATCGGCACCTCCGAAAAATGTCGTGAACACTGACAGGCGCTATTCAGCGCTTATCGCGATTACATTTTCAGAAGGCTTGATTGTTCACTTTCTGCGGTCGTCCTGAAGGGGGAAAGGTGGCTAGCCTAGACCACCCATCCAGCGCAGATCAAGGCGCATCCATCATTTGCTCAAGAAACATCGCCAGCGCCACTTCCTCGGAGCGCAAGCCCTTGCGCACCCTCGGGCGTGGCAGTTCGGCCAGCGCACCGAGCAGGAAGCGCTCGACCACGGCCGGATGGATGTAGCACTTGCGGCACACCGCCGGGGTGTTGCCTAACTGTTTGGACACGCTCTTGACCATCTCCACCACATGCCGTTTCGCCTCGGTTTCCGACTCCCATTGCAGCTCGCGCAATACCGCCAGGGCCAGCGCACTGCCGGCCCAGGTTCGGTAATCCTTGGCAGTGAAGTCGGCGCCGGTGATGGTTTTCAGATAGGTGTTGACGTCGTGCGAGCTGACGGAGTGTCGCTCACCGTTTTCGTCCAGGTACTGGAACAGATTCTGTCCGGGGATTTCCAGGCAGCGCTTGATGATGCGCGCCAGGCGCCGGTCTTTCACGGTGATCTGGTGGTCGATGCCGCTTTTGCCGCGAAACTGGAACAGAATCGCGCTGCCGTTGACCTCGACATGCCGGCTGCGCAGGGTAGTCAGGCCATAGGAGCGGTTGTCCCGCGCGTACTGGGTGTTGCCGACGCGGATCAGTGTGGCGTCGAGCAGCGTGATGACAGTGGCCATCACCTTGTCGCGACTGAAGCCGGGAGCATCCAGCAGCGTTTCAAGCTGTTTGCGCAGTTTTGGCAGCGCTAGGCCGAATTCACGCAAGCGCGAGTACTTGTCTGCATCGCGCACTTCGCGCCAGCGTGGGTGATAGCGATACTGCTTGCGGCCCCGGGCATCGCGGCCAGTGGCCTGCAAATGGCCACGCGGATCGGCGCAGATCCACACGTCGGTGTAGGCCGGCGGCACCGCGAGCGAATTGATCCGTTTGATCTCGTCGGGGTCGCTGATGCGCTGCCCGGCCGGATCGAAATAGACGAACTTGCCGCGCAGTTTTTTGCGGGTCAGGCCGGGTTGGGTATCGTCGACGTAATGCAGGTCGGGTGGGAGCACGTCGGCTGGCGCGGTGTCGGGCATGGCAGTGTCCTTGGCGAATCGCTCTGTTACAGCGATTGACCGCGCGCCATGGCCGTCGTGCCAACGAATTCAGGCCAGTACGGCGACGGCCTTGATCTGCGCCCACAAATGCTGGCCCGGGTGTATGCCGAGCTGATCCCGGGAAAACCGCGTGATCCGCGCCAGCAGCGGTGTGCCGCCGGCATCGAGACGAATCAGCACATGCGCGGCATTGTCCGCCGCCAGCTCGCTGACCACGGTCACCGGCAAGCGATTGAGGATGCTGCTGGCCTCGCTGTTGTGCAGGGCCAGACTGATGTCCCGCGCATGCACCTTGCAGCGCAGGGCTTGGCCGACTGCCATCGGCGCGTGAGTCACCCGGATGTTCATGGCGGTGGCCGGCAATTGCAGGCTGAGCAACTGGTACTCGGCATCGTAGGCGCTGACCTGGCCTTCGATGATCACCCCGGCGTCATCGCCCATCGCCATTGGCAGATCCAGCCGGGCGAGCGTTTCGCCAATCGGGCCGCTGGCCAGGGCCTTGCCGTCGCTGAGCAACACCAGATGATCGGCCAGGCGAGCCACTTCATCTTGCGCGTGGCTGACGTAGAGCACTGGAATCTCCAGCTCATCGTGCAGACGTTGCAGGTACGGCAGGATTTCGTTTTTGCGCTGGCTGTCGAGGGCGGCCAGCGGCTCATCCATCAGCAACAGTTTCGGGCTGGTCAACAGTGCGCGGGCGATGCCGACTCGCTGGCGTTCGCCGCCGGACAGGTGCTGCGGATGGCGCTCCAGCAAATGGCCGATGCCCAGCAGTTCGGTGGCCTGCGCCATGTCGACCCGACGCTGGGCCTTGGCGATGCGTTTGAGGCCGAACTGCAGGTTGGCCAGTACCGACAGGTGCGGAAACAGACTCGCTTCCTGGAACACATAACCGATTGAACGTTTGTGCGGCGGGACAAAAATTCGTCGCTCGCTGTCCTGCCAGACTTCGTCGTTGACCTTGATGAAACCCTGTTCGGCCCGCTCAAGACCGGCGATACAACGCAGGCAGGTGGTCTTGCCTGAGCCGGAATGACCGTAGAGCGCGGTCACGCCGTGTCCCGGCAAATGCAGATCGACATCCAGGCTGAAACCCGAATAAGCGATTTTCAGACGTGCATCAATCATTGATCAGCTCCAGCCCGCGCGGGTCTTGCGGCTGGAGTAGAGCGCCAGCAACACCAGAAACGAAAACACCAGCATCGCCCCGGCCAGCCAATGGGCCTGGGCATATTCCATGGCCTCGACGTGGTCGTAGATTTGCACCGAGACCACTCGGGTCTTGTCGGGAATGTTGCCGCCGATCATCAGCACGACGCCGAATTCACCGACGGTGTGCGCGAAGCCGAGGATCGCCGCGGTCACGAAACCGGGGCGGGCCAGAGGCAGGATCACGCTGAAAAAAGTGTCCCATGGATTGGCGCGCAACGTTGCGGCCACTTCCAGTGGGCGGGTGCCGATCGCCGAGAACGCGTTTTGCAACGGTTGCACCACGAACGGCATGGAATAGATCACCGAACCGATCACCAGCCCGGTGAAGCTGAAAGTCAGGGTGCCCAGGCCCAGCCACTGAGTGAAATGGCCGAGAAAGCCGTTGGGACCCATCGCCAGCAGCAGATAGAAGCCGATCACGGTCGGCGGCAGTACGAGGGGCAGGGCGACGATTGCGCCGATGGGGCCGCGCAGCCAGGAACGGCTGCGCGACAACCACAGGGCAATCGGAGTGCCGACGACCAGCAGGATAGCGGTGGTCAGGGACGCCAGTTTCAGGGTCAGCCAGATCGCCGCGAAGTCGGCACTCGTCAGCGACATTTAGAGCTGGTAACCGTAGGACTTGATCACCGCAGCGGCTTTCGGGCCTTTGAGGTATTCAACCAGGGCTTTGGCGGCGGCGCTGTCCTTGCCTTTGTTCAGAATCACCGCGTCCTGTTTGATCGGGTCGTGCATGCTCGCTGGAACGATCCATGCCGAACCGCTGGTGACCTTGCCGTCCTTGTAGATCTGCGACAGCGCCACGAAGCCCAGTTCAGCGTTGCCGGTGGACACGAACTGATAGGCCTGAGTGATGTTCTGGCCTTCGACGATCTTGGCTTTGGTCGCTTCAGTCAGCTGGAGTTTTTCCAGCACCTGAGTGGCGGCCAGGCCATATGGCGCGGCTTTCGGATTGGCGATGGACAGGTGCTGGTACTCGTTTTTCTTCAGGACTTCACCCTTCGAATCGACGTAACCTTCTTTCGCCGACCACAGTGCCAGGGTGCCGATGGCGTAGGTGAAGCGCGAGCCTTTGACGGTGTCGCCTTCGGTTTCCAGTTTTGCCGGAGTGGTGTCGTCAGCCGAGAGGAACACTTCGAACGGTGCGCCGTTCTTGATCTGGGTATAGAACTGACCGGTGGCACCGTAGGCGGCGACCAGTTTGTGCCCGGTGTCTTTTTCGAAATCGGCAGCAATTGCCTGGATCGGTGCGGTGAAGTTGGCGGCAACTGCCACCTGCACTTCATCAGCCTGAGCGGCGCCGAAAGCGAATACCGCCAGCAGGGAAGCCAGGCAGGTTGGGGCAAAACGTGAGGCACGAATGGTCATGTAACAGCTCCGTTATGGGCGAGTGCAGAGGGCAGTTATTGTTGTGGGTGGACTGCACCGATGCGAGGGGGTGAAACGCTATATAGCGAAATATATAGCGAAACGCCGCTAAACAGGAAGTGCTGTTGTATACAGGATGAAGCTGTACCGTGCCTCACCCTGGATCGGATCAGCGACGGACCAATTTTGCCAGTGCGCCTTGCGCCAGTTCCTGGGTCAGTTCGGCGCTGCTCAGCTCCTTGCCCAGCGGGAAAGCCTGACCGGCCCAGAAGTTACTGAATTGCGCTTCACTTTTGGCGCGCAATGGCATCAGCGCCCCGCCAGCCAGCGGGAACGCCGGGGCGATGGGCGACATCGGCCCGATTTCGCGCATCACCCGATTGAGAATGCCGCGAGCCGGACGGCCGGTGAACAGGTTGGTCATCGCGGTTTCGCTCTCCTTGGCGGTACGCAGCGCCTGGTGATGCGAGGCACTGACTTTCGCTTCCGGGGTGAACAGATACGCGGTGCCGACCTGTACCGCTGACGCGCCGAGCAGCAACGCCGCGGCCACACCGCGCGCATCGGCGATGGCCCCGGCAGCGATCACCGGCACCTTCACCGCATCAACGATCTGCGGAACCAGAGCAAAGGTGCCGACCTGGCTGCTCAGGTCATCGCTGAGAAACATCCCGCGATGCCCGCCAGCCTCGTAACCCATGGCGATGATCGCGTCGCAACCGTTTTGCTCAAGCCACACCGCTTCATCGACAGTGGTGGCGGACGAAAGGATTTTCGCACCCGTGGCCTTGACCCGATCCAGCAAGGATTTCTCCGGCAGACCAAAGTGAAAACTCACCACTTCCGGGCGAAACTCGTCCAGCACTTCGCACGCTGCCGCATCGAATGGCGCCCGGTTGGAAACCGGTGTCGGTGCGTCGAAATCGACACCCAGTTCGCGGTAGTACGGCTCCAGCAGATTTTTCCAGTCTTGCGCGAGCTGTTCATTGGCGGCCGGTGGCTGGTGGCAGAAGAAATTGACGTTGAACGGCTTGCGAGTGTGCTCGCGAATGGTCTTCAGCTCTTCGCGCAACTGCTCGATGCTCAGCATCGCGGCTGGCATCGAACCCAAGCCGCCGGCGTTGCACACGGCGATCACCATGGACGAGTTCGTGGCACCGGCCATCGGGGCCTGGATGATCGGCAGCTCGATGCCGAGCAGGTCAAGGATGCGGGTGTCAGGCCATTGGCTCATGGAAGCGGTTCTCCGAACGATGAAGCGGGGCAGGGACGGCAGAACCGGTTTTTTAACAGCTAAGCCGGCCCCAGGGCCAGTCCGATTTTTTCGCACACGGACAGTCGCGCGCCGTCAGCGTCGATGAAAACCACCGCCACCGCCACCGCCGCCTCCAAATGACCGGTTCATGACTTGCGAGGAATTGTGAAAGTTGTTGGTTCGCTGGTTGCCGAAGTTACGTGCGGCCGACTCGCGATTGAGGTTTTGCAACTGGGCATTGTTGTTGACCGGTGCCGTGCGAGTCGGGCTGCCCTTGACCATCGATTGCCAGCCGTTGTCGGTTTTCTTGTAGACGTTGCCGTCGTGCCCGGCATAGACGTTGTCGCCCACTCGGGCGGCGCCGCCGTTTCGTCCTTTCACGCCGCCATATTGTGTGGTCTTGTCGGTGTTGGGGTTGTACACCGCGCCACGATTGGCGGTGACCTGGGTGCCATTGCGAGCATTGCCTGCGGTCACTTTTCCACCGGCGATGGCGCCACCGTTCGGCCCGACCACCTCACCACTGCGCCCGGCCGCGTAATTGCCGTTGTAGACATTGTGTACGGCACCGCGCTGGCCTGCGGCCGCAATGCCGGTGCGCGAGTTGTAGGAGGAGCCGACCTGTCCGGCCCAGCGATTGCCGGTCCAGGCGTTGTACCCGGCGCCATAACGACTGACGGTCGCGCGGTCGCCCCATTGCCGATAGATATTGCCGGTGGTGCCGGCCCAGCCACCGGGCCCCCAGGCCACGGCGCCCCCGCGATAGCCGTAAGCGGCGCCGCCCCAGGCCAGCGGCGCGGGATACAGGCGCGGGCCCCAGGCGTAACCCCAGCCGTAATTGCCCCACCATGGATAAGCGCCCCAGCCCCAACCCATCGCCACGGTGTTGCCGCCCCAGCTCCAGCCGAAGCCGAAACCGAAGGTCCAACCGGTCCACGGCGTGTAGCGCATGGCGACGCCGAAACCGTAGGTCACCGGTGGCCCGTACCAGACGCTGCCGACCCACGGCGTGTAGGGATAACCGGTGCCATAGACCACGACACCCGTGGCCGGATCCAGATTCGATCCTTGATAGCCGGGGGTATAGCCCACCACCACGGTATCGCCGCTGGATTCATAGACTTTGACGTAGGTGAGGTAATGCATCGGTGAACTCGGCGGGATCGAATAGACCACCGCCGGTACGGAGCTGGCCACGGCCCAAGGCCCGTTAACCGAGGTGGCGCTGAACCAGATTCCGTTTTCCACCGCATACCAGCTGTCGCTGTCGACCCGAATGATCGGCGTCGCGCTGTTGACCACGTATTGCAGCGGCGTGCTGTTGATCGCCTTCAACTGCGGCTCGCCATCGAACTGCGGCGCGGTCATTTTCACTGCGCTTTTCTTGATCGCCGAGGTTTGTGGAATGGTTGCAGCGATCGCGGCTTCCCTGGCCTGTGGCGTGCCGGCGACCGACGCCTTGACGTTCTCTTTCGGGCTGTCATCCGGGATATTGGCGAAGTCTGCCGGCAGTTTGTCAGCCGGGGTGAAGGTCCACGGGCCTTGCATGTCAGCGGCGCGGAACCAGCGGCCGGAGATCAGCACGTAACTGTTCTGGTCGCCGATTTCCTTGAAGATATGCCCGGTGGTATTGCTCACATACAGCAGACGGGTGCCCTGTATCGGCAGCCACTGCGGCGCGCCGTCGGTGACGATCAGTTCAGTGGGCGTGGTGGCGATGAAGGTTTTCGGTTGCGGTGATTTGGCCAGACTCGGAACCTTGTCTTTCGGATCGCTCTGGCCGGTCAGCAGATCGACCTGACGACTCTGGATTGCCGCCTGTTTGGCTTTCTCCAGATCAGCCGGCGGCGTGGCCAGCCGGGTGTATTCGCCGTTCAGGCTACCAGCGACCATCCAGCCGTCGAACACGTGCAGGTAGTGTTTGCCTTCGGCGTCCTTGAGCAATAGCGGACGGGTGTTGATCACCCGTTGCAGCCCGGTGCCCTCGACCGCCCGGTAGACGGCGTCGCCATCGATGTAGACGAGCAGGGCAGGGACGTCGGAACTGATGATCGCGGGCGGGGTATTTTCCAGTGGCGCGCTGTCGGCTTTCTGCTCTGCCGACAGCACGCCGACCGCGGCTTCGAGTTGATCGAGGGATATGGTTTTCTTGCGGCTTTCGGCATCTTTTTGCAGGGCTCCAAGCCAGACGTCGGCCTGACTGGCATCGGCGGGGAAGTCGGCCTTGATGATCTTGTATTGATCCAGCGCGACCCAGCGCGTGGCCTTGTCGACCAGCGTGTGCGCGCTGAACTGGACAATGCCGAAAGTGGGTTTGCCATCGGCTCCGGTGGCTTCGACGGCAGCGCGGGCATTGAGGGTGTAGCCATCCCAACTGTCGAGTTGCGGCTGATACACGGTGAGTCTGGCCTTGCCGCTGGTAATCACTTGCGGCCATGTCGGCGCGCTGCCCGCAGTGTCTTTCGTCGCAGGGGGGGAGGCTGCCCAAGTGTTGCCAATGATCAGCAGGCACAGCATCAGCATCGCTAGCAATGAGCGCGGGTAAGGCATTGTCAGCTCCATCGACAGGGGCCGCTTTCAGCAGGGATGACAGCGAAAGCACGACCGTCGAAAAAGCATAGCCGCCCGCTTCACAATTACTTGGCGGATTTGCGAATTGGCGCAAAGTCGGGTGGGGCAATGTGTTGCTTTGTGTTATTTCAGGGCACGAGGATTTGAAATCATTGATTGAGAGGCAGCCATGTTCAACGGCATTTTGATCGACAAAGACGACAGCGGTTACCGCGCCAGCCTGCAGCAGATCAGCGAAGCACAGTTGCCCGATGGCGACGTGACGGTGAAGGTCGCGTACAGCACGCTGAACTTCAAGGACGGTCTGGCGATTACCGGCAGCAGTCCGGTGGTGCGCAAGTTTCCGATGGTGCCGGGGATCGATCTGGCGGGCACGGTGGAAGTCAGTTCGCATCCCGACTACCAGGCCGGTGATCAGGTGCTGCTCAATGGCTGGGGGGTGGGCGAAAGTCACTGGGGCGGGCTGGCGCAGAAGGCGCGGCTCAATGGCGACTGGCTGATTCCGTTGCCCAAAGCCTTTACCGCCGCGCAAGCCATGGCCATTGGTACCGCCGGCTACACGGCGATGCTGTGCATTCTGGCGCTGGAGCGTAACGGCGTGACCCCGGATCAGGGCGAAGTGCTGGTGACCGGCGCCAATGGCGGGGTGGGCAGTTTCGCCATCGCCTTGCTCAGCAAGCTCGGTTATCGCGTGGTGGCGTCCACGGGCCGGGTGTCCGAGCATGACTACCTGAAGCAACTGGGCGCCAGCGAGATCATCGACCGCGCAACCTTGTCGGAGCCGGGCAGACCGCTGGCCAAGGAACGTTGGGCCGGAGTGATCGATTCGGTCGGCAGTCACACCTTGGCCAACGCTTGCGCCAGTACCCGCGCCGAGGGCACCGTCGCTGCCTGCGGTCTGGCTCAGGGTATGGATTTTCCGGCGTCGGTGGCGCCGTTCATTCTGCGCGGCGTGACGCTGGCGGGGATCAACAGCGTAACTCAGCCCAAAGCGCGGCGGATCGAGGCCTGGGAGCGTCTGGCCAAGGATCTGGACTTCGCCCTGTTGCCCTTGATCAGTCATGAAATCGCCCTGAGCGAGGCCATCGACGCGGCACCCAAGTTGCTCGCCGGACAGCTTCGCGGCAGGGTTGTGGTCGACGTCAATCGCTGACAAAGTAGGCGTCATTGCGGCCCGTGTGGCCGCATTTCTATTCAGGGAGCGGCAATTTCGATGGACTTGAAACGACAGCAAATCGACGCCTTCACCGTCGCCGGCCTGCGGGTTCGTACCACCAACGCCACAGAGCACCAACCCGAGACCGCAAAAATCGGCCCGATGTGGGGCCGGTTTTTCGGCGAGGAGTTGGCCGAAACCATCCCGGGCAAGTCAGCCAATTCGCCGATTTATGGCGTGTATTCGGCTTACGAGTCAGATGCCTCGGGTGAGTTCGATGTCACTGCCGGCGTCGCCGTGAATGCCCCGACCAAAGACTTCGAGTCGGTCCTGATCGAGGCGGGCGAGTATCTGGTATTCGAAGCGCAGGGGCCGTTGCCTGACGCGGTCATCTCGACCTGGGGAAAGATCTGGAAGTTCTTTGAGGAGAATCCGCAGATCCAGCGTCGTTACGCTACCGACTTCGAGGCCTATACCGGCCCCGAGTCCGTGTCGGTCTACATCGGCGTGCGCTAAGACTGGGTTTCGCGTTCCAGCAACTGGCGCTTGCGCTCTACGCCCCAGCGATACCCCGAGAGATTGCCATCGCTGCGCACCACGCGATGGCAGGGGATTGCTACGGCCAGACGGTTGGCGCCACACGCCTGCGCCACGGCGCGCATGGAGGTCGGCGCACCAATGCGTTGAGCGATCTCGGCGTAACTGGCGGTGCGGCCCGCCGGGATTTCCCGCAGTGCCTGCCACACCCGTTCCTGAAACGCCGTACCGCGTACGTCCAGTGGCAAGTCGAGGCCCAGTGCCGGGGCTTCGATGAAACCCACCACTTTGGCGATCAACTGTTCGAATCCGGCATCGGCGCCAATCAGGTTGGCCTGACGAAACTGATCCTGCAGGTCGCAGACCAGTTGATGCGGATCATCGCCCAAGAGAATCGCGCACACGCCGCGTTCGCTTTGCGCCACCAGAATCGCCCCGAGCGAGCATTGGCCGACGGCAAAATGAATGTCGTTGTTGCGCCCGGCAGCGCGATAGTCTCCGGGCTTCATGCCCAGGACCTTGTCGGCTGATTCGTAAAAGCGACTGTTGGAGTTGAAACCAGCGTCGTACAGCGCATCCGTCACTGAGCCGCCACCCGCGAGCCGTTCCCGCACCCTGCGCGAGCGATGCGCCGCTGCGTAACCCTTGGGCGTCAGGCCGGTAGCGGCCTTGAACACCCGGTGAAAATGGAAAGGACTGAGGCCGGCAGCTTCGGCGAGCTCGCTGAGCGCGGGCGCCGTTTCGCAAGACTCGATCTGGCGGCAAGCCATCGCCACAGTCGCGGCGTGTTGGCTGGCGACGTCAGTCTGATCCTTGCTCGTGCGCTTGCTCGGCCGGTAACCCGCCGCCTCGGCGGCTTCGGCGTTGTCGAAGAATTCGACATTCTGCGGCTTGGGCAACCGCGACAGGCTGCTCGGGCGGCAATAGATGCCGGTGGTCTTCACCGCGTAGACAAACTGCCCGTCAGCCCGAGGATCCCGCGCAACGACGGCAGCCCAGCGTGGATCGGTTTCAACGTTGATGATTGGCGACAGCTTTTTCATGGCGAGTAGTCCGTTGACCTGTTTGATTCAGGTTAACCAGCGGCGATGTTCGTAACACTCCGGGCCTTGCGGTCAAACTTTTCAGGATCATCCGGCAACACGGAAAGTCAGGTTGATCCGCCGTTCGCCCAGACGCGGATGCTGGCCGGGTTTGATCGGCAGCACCCCGTGAAAACGCAGGCGATCAACGCCGCCCCAGATCACCATGTCGCCGTGCAGCAGAGGAATGCGCTGGCTCTTGTCGCTGCGGGCAAAACCACCGAACAGGAACATGGCCGGCAAGCCCAGGGACAGTGAGACGATCGGCGCGGCGTAGGCATTTTCGTCTTTGTCCTGATGCAAAGACATCTTGGCCCCGGGGATATATTGGTTGATCAGGCAGGAATCTGCGCGGAAGTCGGCAAATCCTGCACGCTGCGCCGCTGTCTGTGCCAGCTCGGACAGCACCTCAGGCATTGCTGGCCAAGGGTTGCCGGTCAGTGGATCCCGTGCGCTATAGCGATAACCGCTGCGGTCGGTGATCCAGCCCAGTGCGCCGCAACTGCTGGTGCCCACCGACATGCTGAAACCACCCGGCGTCATCATGTGACGCAACGGCGCTGCGGCGAGAACGGCATCCAGCGCCGGCAGCAGTTGATCGAGCACCGGCAGGGCGAAGCCGCGCAACACCCACGATTGCTCGCCGATCTGTTCGGTACGGGGTTGCTGCTCGGGTTCGTGGTCGGCGAACAGGTCGAAAGTGGTCGGTTGCATGCTGCTCAGGACGCGTCGTGGAAGATGATGCCTAGGGTATGCCGATTTCCACTGTGCAGGCGACTGACGCCGTGACGCATGGTCACCCGGTAGTCGCCGCGTGTGCCTCTGACCGGGCGCTGGTTCACTGCGAAAAGCACTGCATCACCCTTGTGCATATCCACGACGTGCGGACGCGACTGCATGCGCGGGCGTTGCTCGGTCAGGACGAACTCGCCGCCGGTAAAGTCTTGCCCCGGCGCTGACAGAAGAATCGCCACCTGCAGAGGGAAAACCAGTTCTCCATACAGATCCTGATGCAGGCAGTTGTAGTCCTGCGGGCCGTATTGCAACAGCAGTGGCGTCGGTCGCAACTGGCCGGCGGCGTGGCACTGCTGCAAAAACTCGGCATGGGTTGCGGGAAATCGGACGGGCAAATTCATGCGTTCGTACCAGCGATTAGCCAACGGCATCAGGCGCGGGTATAGCGCGTTGCGCAGACGCTCGAGGGTGGTCGGAAGGGGATATCGAAAGTATTTGTACTCCCCGCGACCGAAACCGTGGCGGGCCATGATGACCTGCGAGCGAAACGGTTCGGTCTGTGAATACAGGGCGCTCAAGCGCTCACAGGCTGGCGCCGACAGCAGCGAACGGATGATGGCGTAGCCGTACTGGTCCAGTTGCTGCTCCAGGCTGGACCAATCGAGCGCATCCAGCCGTGACGGGGACATTGACATGCTGACTCCTGAACACTTGGTCTAGGCTGTCAGTCTGGGCAAGTCCCTGCGGCAGAACACCCCGCCGCTTGCGGTTGAATTCGACGGACTGCGTTACAGGGCTTTGCTGACGGCGATATCGCTGATCACGTCATCGGTCTGGCCGTGGATGGCATCCAGTGCAGCCTTGGCTTCTTCCACGGTGCCGTGCTCCAGTTGCGCGAACTCGAAGCGGCGATCACCGTTGAGCTTGTATTTGATGACGTATTTGGTCGTTTGGGCCACGGTCGTACTTACCTTGTGTTAGGGCGACTCAGCTGAGTTTGGTGCTGGAGCGGCGGATGATCTTGATCGAGTGGGTCAGGTTCGGTTTGCGCGTGACGCTGATGGCGCGACGGCTGACGGTGTCGATGGTGATATTCCAGAAACCGGTGCTCGGCGCGGTGATGCGCGCAGGAAACTTGTCGAAAGCGCCGCCGTGGTAGGTGTGGCGTCCGCCATTCTTGAACGCGCGGAAGTTGGCGTCGTTCATCAATCGGATGTTGCAGGTTTGCGAGCATTGGATGACGACAATGTCGTCTTCGTTGAGGTGCTCGCGCTGGTGAATGAATTTCATGGGCGCCTCCAGAAGGGCTTTTTCTACTAAATCAAAACGATAGCATGTGCGATTGGCGCAGTTTATCAGCCCGAACAGGTTATTATCCCGCCGTCGAGCGCTGCTTTGACAATTAAAAACAGTTATTCGCGATTCGATGCGGGTTTAATGGAGTAAGCCTCGGAGAAAAATGGCATTACTGCTGTCCGAGGGTCTTTATGGGAGGTATTTGTATGAAGTGGGGTGTGGTGTGTCTGCCGTTGATGTTGGTCATGGGTGGTTGCGCGAGTGTTTCCGAGATCAATGAAACCTTGCCGACCATGAGCGTGATTTCCGGCAAGAAACCCCATGAGTATGCTCAGTGCCTTGCGGACAAGCTGGCCAGCAGCCGTGGCGCGCTGCAGATGCAGCCGCACAAGGATGGCGTGCGAGTGATTGTCCCCGGGAAATTTTCCACTGGCGCGGCAGCGGTGTTTGACATCGACGACCGCTCCGGCGGCAGCAGCATCAAGCTGCATGAGCGCATGTCCAATGTGCCGATTCGCCCTCGTGACGTGCAAAACGCCGCCAATGCCTGTATTTCCGGCTGATAGAATAGCGGCCATCAGCACCGATGCCGTCACAGTCATGCTGTGACGGCATTTTCATTTCTGGAGTCGCGCATGAAGCGAGAGCAAGTACGGGAACGGCATGCAGAGGGCCTTATCTCTGCCACGCATGTCATTCAAAATCCGGCGAACCCGGGTGAGTGGATCGTTTTTTTCAAGAAGAGCGCCGGTCGCAGCTATTTCCTGGTGGACGATAACGACGAAGTCGAATCCTTTGCCCGGCTCGACGACTTGATCGAGATCGTGCGTGGGCTCGGGATCAAATTCGCCGAGATTCACATGTAGGGTCTATTTGCAGACCACCACCACGCTACGGTTTTTGTAGTTGCCGACATCGACCCCCAAAGTCTTGTCGCTTTCTTTGGGGGCCGGCGTGCCATCGGTCCCGACAATGCGATAACCGGTGCCGGCACAGGAGGCATCGGCTTTCTCATAGCAGGTGGCCCAGGAGTTGGCCTCGCCCGAGCAATCGATGGTCAGGCCCTGTTCGCCGTTGTTCAGGTAGGTGGTTTGCGAGGTGGCACAGCCACCCAGGGCCAATACCGCGATCAGCGGCAGCAATCTTTTCATGTTCATAAGTGTGTCGTCTTCAGCGAGGGAGGGGCTAAACGCTCTGACAGCGCCGGAGTGAAAAGGTTATAGCGATTGGCCACTTGTTTGCGCTGGTGTGCCCGGCAGTCACAAAAAGCCCTGCACAAGGGCAGGGCTCGGGATGTGTCGCTACAGATCAGTCCTGATCTTTGCCACGGCGTTTGGACGACGCCGGTGTGTCGGTGAACACTGACGCCACATCCGTCGCCAACTGCTCGCTGTCGAAAGGCCCGGCGATGTGTTCGCCATTGGTAGTGGTCAGCGTCCACTTGCCGTCTTTCTTGTCGATCACATACCCGTTGATGATTTTTACCGCGGCCATCTATTTGTCTCGTTCGCTGGTTCAAAGGCGCCATGATACCGACAAATCCTCACATTGGGGGACGATGAGCGTATGGTGATGCAGCGCATTTGCGTGTTTGAGCTACTCTGTTTTCGCGTGTCTAAGACGCCAACGGAACTATCGGAGAGAATATTTCTCTATGTTGGCATCGGTTAGCCAGTGCGGGGCATTGTAAGGTGCACGCCGCCTGATTAGACTGCGCCGAAACTCGTACACACAGCCCTTTCAAGGACTTATATGATCAAGAAATGCTTGTTCCCAGCAGCCGGTTACGGTACTCGCTTCCTGCCAGCGACTAAAGCCATGCCCAAAGAAATGCTGCCGGTGGTAAACAAGCCACTGATCCAGTACGGCGTTGAAGAAGCTCTGGATGCTGGCCTGACTGAAATCTCGATCGTGACCGGTCGTGGCAAGCGTGCTCTGGAAGACCACTTCGACATCAGCTATGAGCTGGAAAACCAGATCAAAGGTACCGACAAGGAAAAATACCTGGTCGGCATCCGCAAGCTGCTCGACGAGTGCTCGTTCTCCTACACCCGTCAGACCGAAATGAAAGGCCTGGGCCACGCGATTCTGACCGGTCGCCCACTGATCGGTGACGAGCCGTTCGCCGTGGTACTGGCGGACGACCTGTGCGTCAACCTCGAAGGCGACGGCGTACTGACCCAGATGGTCAAGCTGTACAAGCAGTTCCGCTGCTCGATCATCGCCATTCAGGAAGTCGATCCACAGGAAACCAGCAAATACGGCGTGATTGCTGGCGAGATGATCCGCGACGACATCTACCGCGTACACAGCATGGTCGAGAAGCCAAAGCCGGAAGACGCTCCGTCGAACCTGGCGATCATTGGTCGTTACATCCTGACCCCGGACATCTTCGATCTGATCGAGCAGACCGAGCCAGGCAAGGGTGGCGAAATCCAGATCACCGACGCCCTGATGAAGCAGGCCCAGAACGGCTGCGTAATGGCTTACAAGTTCAAGGGCAAGCGTTTTGACTGCGGTGGCGCCGAAGGCTACATCGAAGCCACCAACTTCTGCTTCGAGAACTTCTACAAGACCGGCAAGGCTTACTGATAGCGCCGGATCTGCGCCGCCAAGGGTGTGAAAGCACCCAGGCGAATGCACCCACAAACGCCCCGACCTGTTCGGGGCGTTTGTTTTTGTGCTGGAAAACCCCTTGAGTCCAGCAGTGCGGTTCACTGGTGCTCTCTGAGCGCGCTGGCTGCTTTTTCAAGGGGAGG
The DNA here is from genome assembly GCF_057799175.1 of Pseudomonas sp. 14P5.3.2. Lineage (NCBI taxonomy): Bacteria > Pseudomonadati > Pseudomonadota > Gammaproteobacteria > Pseudomonadales > Pseudomonadaceae > Pseudomonas > Pseudomonas sp. 14P5.3.2. The sequence continues at coordinate 179,441 of NZ_JBYOKU010000003.1, forward strand.
GCACGTTCGAGCATGCTGGCTGTGCCGATTCGCTTCAAACGGCACAGGAGAGCCCTGCACAAGCGAGCAACCTGTCCGCCCGAAACGAAAAAAGCTCCGTATCTTGCGATACGGAGCTTTTTCTTTATACGTTGCGCCGATTGCGATCTCTCGAAACCGGCGCCTTCCAGGCAGTTACTGCTGCACGACATTCGCAGCGGCAGGCTCGACCTTTTTCGGCTTCATCAGGCTGAAGTCGATCAGCGCGCGCTGCTCACGCTCGTACGGGTTGCCGATCATCAGCGGACGCGGCTTGAAGCTGTCGCTGACCAGGCTCTTGGTGCGGTCCAGCTCATCGAAACTCAAACCGGCCATGTCTGCCCAAGTGTGGATCAGGTGCGAGCTGCTGTAAGGCCGCCCCAGGTCCGCGGCGAAGTTCCAGTCATGGTTCTCGCGCCATTTCGGCGAAGCCCAGGCCATGAACGGAATGGTGTACATCGGCGCGGTCGGTTTGTTCTCGTTACGGCCAAGGGTGTTGTGGCCGGCGGAGTCGAACACGTCTTCTCCGTGGTCGGAGAGGTACAGCAGGAAACCGTTCGGATCGGACTTGGCGTAGTCCTTGATCAGGCTCGACACCACGAAATCGTTGTACAGCACGGCGTTGTCATAGCTGTTGTAGGTCGGCACCTGGTCATCACGCACACCGGCCGGCACGCCGGTACGGTCCTGGAACTTGTCGAAGGTCGGCGGATAACGGTACTGGTAGCTCATGTGAGTGCCGAGCAGATGCACGACGATCAGCTTGCGTTGAGCCGGATCAGTCAGCGCCTTGTTGAACGGCTCGATCACGTCACCGTCGTACTGCGCGGCGTTCTGATTACGGTTGTTGTTCAGGTACACCTGCTCGTCGGCCTGTTCGGAGAAGGTCGTGAGCATGGTGTTGCGCTTGGTCATGGTTTGCTGGTTGGTGATCCAGAACGTCTTGTAGCCGGCCTGTTTCATCATGCTGACCAGCGAAGGCGTCGACAGGTACAGATCAGGATTCTCTTCGTCGGCGAAGGTCAGGACCTGTTGCAGCGCTTCAATGGTGTAAGGGCGCGGAGTGATGACGTTGTCGAACACCGCGAGCTGATCCTTGAGCTTGTCCAGCTCCGGCGTGGTCTTGCGCGGATAGCCGTACAGGCTCATGCGCTGACGGTTGGTCGATTCGCCGATCACCAGCACCAGGGTCGAAGGTTTATCGGCGTCTGCAACCTTGAGGTTATGCAGCGGCGGGACCTTGCTGGTGCTGTGCAGCATCTCTTCCATGCCGGCCAGCGTATCGAGGTAGCGGTGGTAAGCCACCGCCATCTGCCAAGGCACGGCTGGCTCGATGCGGTCTTCGAACTTCTCGAAACCGCCGGCGAAACTGCCGGTGCGCTGGGTTTGTTTGATCAGCGGGTAGCCAACCACGGCAATCAGGATCGCCAACGCGGCGACGAAAGCGCGGCCACGGGGCATGTAAACCGGGCGCAGGCGGGTCCACAGGAAGTAGGCGAAAGCGGTATGGGCGAGGAATGCCGGGATCATCCACCACGCGAAGTACTGGGTCATGTACTCGCCTGCCTCAGACACGTTCGACTCGAACATGATGAAGATGACGCTTTGCGAAAATTCCTGCTGATAGATAAAGAAGTAACCCAGGCTGGCCATCGAGCAGGCCCACAGGACCACGCCGATCAACGCGGCGAGCAGCTTGGTGCGCTTGGGGAACGCCAGCATCGGGGCGAGCCAGAGCGCACTCATCACGAAGGCTTGACGGAAACCGCTGAAACCGGAGGTGCCGGTCAGCTGGATCAGCAGTTGGGTGATGCCCGAGAAATACCAGAAGAACGCGAACAGCCAGAGAACCCCGGCCCAGTCGAAACCTGTCGCAGTCGTTTTGCTGCGTTTGAACAATGCCATTCAGCACTCCAGCTCATCGTCACTAACCACCGTCGGAGCGCTACATCAAAACCGACGAACGGAAGCCGCGCGCAAACGCACGGCCAGAATGGGCCGGAGTATCACCAAGGCAGTGTGAAAACTTTGTTAGTTGCTGATCAGGGGCGGGGGGGCATCATGTCGGGAACGACAGGTGCCGTTCCCGAAGCTGGCGAGACAGGTCAGGCGTGCGGATTACGCTGGACAACCGGCAGAGGTTTGGGCTGGGCGCCCTGAGTCAGCGAGCGCAGCTGCGCCAGCTCCTGCTTCAACTGGTCGCGCTCGTCTTTCAACTGGCGCAATTCATCACGTCGGATCGTGACGTACAGGGTTTGTGGCGGCATTGCTGTGTGTACTGTGCCCATTGCTCACCTCGCAAATGGCGTGTCTCAACTGCAAATCGTCCCCGCGTCGGGGCTACTGACTTGCTATCGGCGCCAATTTTGATTTCTTTTGCACGTGAATGGAACTTTTTTATTTTTCATGGTCGGTGTGTCTTCGGCACGTTTCCCGACGTTATCAGTCTGGATCGGGCACAATGCCCGGAAACTTCCCACCCGACGCTCTGGACTAACCTCCATGGATCACGTTGGGCTATAACCTTTGACACACATTTATTTGCAGTAAGGAGCATCAGCACATGCAACTCGGGATTATTGGACTGGGCCGCATGGGCGGCAATATTGCGCGGCGCCTGATGCTCAACGGTCACACCACCGTTGTTTACGACCGCAATACCGCTTTTGTCGACACCCTGGCCGCCGAGGGCGCTACGGGCGTTGCCGACCTGCCGGCCCTGGTGGCAGGCCTGGCCAAGCCACGCGCCGTGTGGGTCATGCTGCCGGCCGGCGCACCGACCGAAGACACCATCAACACCCTGAGCGACTTGCTGGAAGCCGGTGACACCATCATCGACGGCGGCAACACCAACTATAAGGATGACATCCGCCGGGCCAAGACTCTGTCCGAGAAAGGCCTGCACTACATCGACGTCGGCACCTCCGGCGGCGTCTGGGGCCTGGAGCGCGGCTATTGCATGATGATCGGCGGCGATGCCGAGACCGTGCAGCGCCTTGACCCGCTGTTCGCTGCGCTGGCACCGGGCATGGGCGAGATTCCGCGCACCAAGGACCGCAAGTCCGATGATCACCGTGCCGAGCACGGCTACATTCACGCCGGTCCTGCCGGTGCCGGTCACTTCGTGAAGATGATCCACAATGGCATCGAGTACGGCATGATGGCCGCGTTTGCCGAAGGCTTCGACATCCTCAAGACCAAATCCAGCGAGCGTCTGCCGGAAGACCAGCGCTTTGACCTGAATGTTGCCGACATCGCCGAAGTCTGGCGTCGTGGCAGCGTGGTTTCGTCCTGGCTGCTGGACCTCACCGCCGACGCGCTGGCCAGCGACCCGAAACTCGATGGGTTCTCCGGTTCGGTGGCTGACAGCGGCGAAGGTCAATGGACCATCGAAGCGGCCATGGAACAGGCAGTGCCGGTGCCGGTGCTGTCGAACTCGTTGTTCTCGCGCTACCGCTCCCGCGGTCAGGGCACCTTTGGCGACAAGATCCTTTCGGCCCAACGCTTCGGCTTCGGCGGCCATGTGGAGACACCGAAAAAATGACCCATACGATCCGCAGGAAATCCAAGGCAGAACCCGCTCCACCGACCACGCTGTTTCTGTTCGGTGCCCACGGTGACCTGGTCAAGCGCTTGCTGATGCCGGCGCTGTACAACCTGAGTCGCGACGGCCTGCTGAATGATGGCCTGCGGATCGTCGGCGTTGACCACAACGCCATTAGCGATGAAGCCTTCGCGCAAAAACTCGAAGACTTCATCCGTACCGAAGTGGCGGCGAAGGTCGGCAAGGGCGATCAGATGCTTGATCCGGCCTTGTGGGCCAAGCTCGCCAAAGGTATCAGCTACGTCCAGGGTGACTTCCTGGACGACAGCACCTATTCAGCGCTGGCGGCGAAAATCGCCGACAGCGGCACTGGCAATGCGGTGTTCTACCTGGCCACCGCGCCACGTTTCTTCAGTGAAGTGGTGCGCCGACTCGGCGCGGCCAAACTGCTGGAGGAAACCCCCGAGGCGTTCAGAAGGGTGGTCATCGAGAAGCCGTTCGGCTCCGATCTGCAAACCGCCGAAGCCTTGAACGCCTGCCTGCTCAAGGTCATGTCCGAGAAACAGATCTATCGGATCGACCATTATCTGGGCAAGGAAACCGTGCAGAACATTCTGGTCAGCCGGTTCTCCAACAGCCTGTTCGAGGCGTTCTGGAACAACCATTACATCGACCACGTGCAGATCACCGCCGCGGAAACTGTCGGTGTTGAAACCCGTGGCAGTTTTTACGAACACACCGGCGCGTTGCGGGACATGGTGCCCAATCACCTGTTCCAGTTGCTGGCGATGGTCGCCATGGAACCACCGGCCGCGTTCGGCGCTGACGCGGTGCGTGGCGAGAAGGCCAAAGTGGTCGGCGCGATCCGCCCATGGACGGTCGAGGAGGCGCGAGCCAATTCGGTACGCGGTCAATACAGCGCCGGTGAAGTCGATGGCAAAGCGTTGAACGGTTACCGTCAGGAGCCGAACGTTTCGCCCGACAGCAGCACCGAAACCTACGTCGCGCTGAAAGTCATGATCGACAATTGGCGCTGGGTCGGTGTGCCGTTCTATTTGCGCACCGGCAAGCGCATGAGCGTACGCGACACCGAGATCGTCATCTGCTTCAAACCGGCGCCGTACGCGCAGTTCCGTGACACCGAGGTCGACGAGCTGCAGCCAACCTATCTGCGTATCCAGATCCAGCCCAATGAGGGCATGTGGTTCGACCTGCTGGCCAAACGGCCGGGGCCGGCGTTGAACATGGCCAACATCGAGCTGGGGTTCGCGTACAAGGACTTTTTCGAGATGCAGCCGTCAACCGGTTACGAAACGCTGATCTATGACTGCCTGACCGGCGATCAGACGCTGTTCCAGCGTGCCGACAACATCGAGAACGGCTGGCGTGCGGTGCAACCGTTCCTCGACGCCTGGCAGCAGGATTCCAGCGTGCAGAGCTACGCTGCCGGTGAAGATGGTCCACAAGCCGCCAATGATCTGCTGACTCGCGATGGTCGCGTCTGGCATGGTCTGGGATGAGTAACGCAACGCAACACTCCATCCGTTTTCTGCTCAGTGACATGGACGGCACACTGTTGCTGCCCGATCACAGTCTGAGCCAGCGCACCCTCGACGCGGTTCGCTCGTTGCGCGAGGCGGGCGTGTTCTTCAGCCTGGCCACCGGGCGTCCGCCCAAAGCCATGTTGCAGCAGATCGAAGCCTTGGGTATCGACGTGCCGACAGCGGCGTTCAACGGCGGCACCATCGTCAAGCCTGATGGCACGCTGCTGGCTGCGCACTATCTGCCGGTAACGGTGGCGCTGACGGCTTTGGCGACGTTCATCGATCAGCCAGGTGTTGAAATCTGGGTGTTCAGTGGCGGTGACTGGCTGCTCAAAGACCCCAACGGGCCAATGGTGCCGCGTGAACAGCACGGTCTTGGCTATCCGCCGGTGGTGGTGGAGAGTTTCGAGCCATATTTGCAAAGGATCGACAAGATCGTCGCCACCAGTCAGAACACGGATCTGCTGATTGAACTGGAAGCCCGTTTGTTGACCAAGGTTGAGGGACAGGCGCAGGTTTCACGTTCGCAACCGGTGTATCTGGACGTCACGGCGCTGGAGGCTAACAAGGGTACCGCGCTGTCGACGATTGCCGAGTACCTGAACGTGCCGCTGGAGCACACCGCCGCGATTGGCGATGGCGGTAATGACCCGGCGATGTTCCATCGTGCCGGGTTCTCGATCGCCATGGGGCAGGCGGAAGAAGCGGTGCGACGGCAGGCCGATGCAGTGACCGCGCCAAACACCGACGATGGCGTGGCGCAGGCGATCGAGAAGTACATCCTCGGTCGCTGATTCACCCGGAAACAAACTGTGGGAGCGGGCTTGCTCGCGAATGCGGTGTGTCAGTCAACACATCAAGTGCCTGATACTCCGTCTTCGCGAGCAAGCCCGCTCCCACAGTTTTAATCGCGTGTTGTCAGAGCCAGTAACTCACCGCATACCACCCCAGCAACCCCATCACCACGGTGTACGGCAACGCCATCCACACCATCCGCCCGTACGACAGACGCACCAGCGGCGCGATCGCCGAGGTCAGCAGGAACAGGAACGCCGCCTGACCATTCGGTGTTGCCACGCTCGGCAGGTTGGTGCCGGTGTTGATCGCGATCGCCAGTGTCTCGAAATGCTCGCGGCTCATGTGCCCGGACAGGAACGCCTGTTTCACTTCGGTGATGTAGATGGTGGCGACGAACACGTTGTCGCTGATCGCCGAGAGCAGGCCGTTGGCAATGAACAGCATGCCCGGTTGTTGCTCCGCCGGCAGGGCCAGCACCCACTGGATCAACGGGGCAAACAGTTGTTGATCGTGAATCACCGCGACCACGGCAAAGAACACCACCAGCAATGCAGTGAACGGCATGGCGTCTTTGAAGGCGCTGCCCAGGCGATGCTCGTCGGTGATGCCAGTGAACGCGGTGATCAACACGATCACCATCAGACCGATCAGGCCGACCTCGGCGACATGAAACGCCAGGCAACCTATCAGGATCAACGCAGCAGTGCCTTGCACCAGCAGGGCGGCACGCTGGCGCGGTGTGCGTTCGGCGTTGTCTTCGGCGGCGTAATTGGCTAGCACGGCACGCACGTTGTCCGGCAGCAGGGTGCCGTAGCTAAACCAGCGCAATTTTTCCAGCAGCATGCAGGTCAGCAGGCCCGCCACCAGTACCGGCAGCGACACCGGCGCGACCTTCAAGAAGAACTCTGCGAAGTGCCAGCCCATCTCATGGCCGATCAGCAGATTCTGCGGCTCGCCCACCAACGTACAGACCCCGCCGAGTGCGGTGCCCACCGCGCCGTGCATCAGCAGGCTGCGCAGGAATGCGCGAAACTGTTCGAGATCGTCATGGTGCAGGGCTGGCAGGTGCCGGTCGTCGCTGAATTCGCTGTCCTGGCGCGGATCGTTGCCCGAGGCTACGCGGTGGTAAACCGAATAGAAACCGACCGCCGCGCTGATGATCACCGCCGTCACGGTCAGCGCATCAAGAAACGCCGACAGAAACGCCGAGAGAAAACAGAACATCAGCGCCAGCAGCGCCTTGGAACGCACGCCCAACAGCAGGCGCGAGAACAGAAATAGCAGCAGGTCTTTCATGAAGTAGATGCCTGCGACCATGAACATCAGCAGCAGGATCACCGGAAAGTTGTGCACCAACTCATCGTACAGCGCCTGCGGCGTGGTCATCTTCAGCAGCAGGGCTTCGATCAGCAACAACCCGCCGGGCATCAACGGATAGCACTTGAGGGCCATGGCCAGGGTGAAAATGAACTCGATCACCAGCAGCCAGCCGGCGGCGACCGGGCCGACAGTGAACAGCACCACGGCGTTGAGGATCAGGAACCCGACGATGCACGCCTTGTACCAGCGGGGCGAATGCCCGAGGAAATTGTGCGCGAACGCCTGGGCCAGTGAACCGGACATCGGTTGCTCCTTGTATTAAGAAGCGCGCAAGTTGCCGCAAGTGTCTGGCAAGTTCAAGTCCGCGGGAGTTATTGATTCAGATAGCGCGCGACCATGGCGCGGTAGTTGCCGTCCAGTGAATAGCCGCCAACCAGGATGCGCCCGTCTACCTGCACGGCGAGTGAATTGGCGGTGTCCAGGCTGTGCCCCAGACGCGTGCGTAGCCAGCCGCCGTTGCCGAACTGCGCGTCGAGTCGTCCGTCGAGCAGATAGCGTGCCACGATGAAATCCGCTTCGATCCCGCCAATCGTTGCACCCACCGCGATGATTCGGCCATCAGCCATGCATTGGGCTGCGCTCCACTGGCAACCGCTGGGACCGATTTCCAGCAGATGCGGGAGGCCTGAGTTGTTGCGCAATTCCGGACGACCATTGCGGTGAAGGCTCAGCGCCAGGCAGCGGATCGGATCACGACTGCTGCCAAAGCAGTGCAGATGCTCCTGCGACTCGATGACCTGACTGACCATCGCGCTTTGGCCGTGGGCCTTGAAGGCGAGGAAACCATCCACCGCGAAACGTTCATCAAGGCGCCCGTCAGGCAAATAGCGCGCGACCAGCCCCTCTTGGGGGAAGTCAATTGAGCCAGCGATGAGGATCCGCCCATCTTCCTGCAATACAAGGCTGCTGAGCCAGGTGTTGAGCAGCAGATGGCGGATCATCACGAAGCCGCGGCCATTGAAGCTTGTATCGAGCTCGCCGTCTGGCATCAGGCGGATCAGCATGCCGGCATGGTCGGCAAGTTCGAAGTGGTGATTGGCGATCAGCAGAATGTGCCCGTCGTCTTGCACGGCGATGTCGCAGGCTTCGGCGCCTGGCACACCGGGCGGTAGCCAGGTATCGCGGGAACCGATGGACAGGTCTCCGGGCAGGCGCACTACTTTGCAGCCATTTTCGCCAAAACCCGGGTCGGGAATTCCGTCGGCGCTGAACAGGGCAAGGGCGGGCAGGGTGCGATGGGTGTTTTGATAATGCAGCCCGGCCAGCAGGATTCGCCCGTCGGGCAGCACCTGGACCTTGCCACCCGTGGCTTCAAAACCGCGTTCAAATTCACCGATCACACTGCCTTGCTGTCCAAACGCGAGGTCGGCCGAACCGTCAGCGAGTATTCGCGCCAGACCAAAACGACTGCCTTGGGCAGTGCCGATCTTGGCGGCGACCAACACGCGTCCCTGTCGGTCCAGCGCAACATCCTGGGTCATGCTGGAAACACTGCCGGCGAAATAGACTTGGGCAACGCCAGTGTTGGCAAATTGTTTGTCCAGTTGTCCGCAGGTATTGAGTAGTGCCGGGCGCGCAAAGGCGTTCTCGGAGGACATGCATGCTTCTCCTTGCAAGTTGACCAGGCCCGAATCGGGCGGGTAACTGCATGAGCGGAACATTCAATCCCTGAATACACGCAAGTTCAACTGACAGAACTAACAGGTGGAGGGTCGCACTGTGCCATAACAGTGTCTTTTTGAACCAAATGAAAGCCTGCCAAGCAGTGGCGCCTGACGCTTGAAGGAAAGTTGTACAAAAGTACTGGAGATAAACAGCAGTTTGGAACTAACGAAACACAAGGCGGATGACCTGAATGTCATCCGCATGGCCCTCTGATCAGTACGGCATCGACCACGACTGCAGCCGGTAACCTTCTTTGCTCAATTCAGCACGGGCCTGTTGCAACAGCAATTCCAGCTGCGCCGGGTCGGAGTAGGCGCTGCTTGGGATCTGCTGACGACCGATGTGCGAGTTGGTGCGATCGATGACGGTCAGGTTCAGTTCGCCGTTGCCGTCTTGTGGGGCCCAGGCCACGCACTGGAAGGGTTTGAACGCGTGGTTGGCAATCAAAAGAGCTTCGTTGATACGGAGCGGGGCGGTCATGGGGTCTTCTCTCTGTCGTGCCCAATCAAATGATCTGCCGTCGGTTGGGCTTACCGTTCGGCTGGTTACTTGTACTGATGCACGCAACCCCGTGGCAGGTCACACACGACACAAAGAAATTTTAACTTTGTTGCTGAGGCCGGACATTTCGAGCGTTTTTGAAAGCTTGCTGAAAGATAGCAAGTCGGTAGCTAACTAATAAACTCGCTTCTTATAACTCGTTAGCTTGTATACCTATAAGCAATCGATACAAGGCCCTGTCAATTTCTTGCTAATGTTACAGTCGGGTCTGCCAAATGACTGTTTTTACAATAATTTCCTTAAATTTGGCGCCAAGGAACAGTCATGATCGAAGCGCCAGCGTTACGACGTTTATTGGTAGTCGACCCCTGTGACGACTGCCACCGCCTGTTACCCGGATTGCGCGCGGTGGGCTGGGATGTTGACAGTTGTACCCTGGAAAATGCCGCCGATCGGACATGTGATGTCGGGCTGCTGCGACTGCAACCTTTTCACCTCGAACGCCCCGAAGCGGTCAAGGAACTGATCAGCCGCAGTGGCACCGAGTGGATCGCAGTGTTGAATCAGGAAGTCCTGCGATTACAGAACGTCGGTGACTTCGTCTGCGAATGGTTTTTCGATTTTCATACCTTGCCGTTCGATGTCTCACGCGTACAGGTGACCCTGGGCCGCGCATTCGGCATGGCGCGTTTGCGCGGGCAAGGCACGATTCACGTCGACCAGCCTGAACACGAGTTACTCGGCGACAGCAAGCCGATCCGTGAGCTGCGCAAGTTACTGAGCAAACTGGCGCCGACCGAATCCCCGGTATTGATCCGAGGCGAAAGCGGCACCGGTAAAGAACTGGTCGCACGCACGCTGCACCGCCAGTCCCAACGCCACAGCAAGCCGTTTGTGGCGATCAATTGCGGGGCGATTCCCGAACATTTGATTCAGTCCGAACTGTTTGGCCACGAGAAAGGTGCCTTTACCGGTGCGCATCAGCGCAAGGTCGGGCGCATCGAGGCCGCCAATGGTGGCACGCTGTTTCTCGATGAAATCGGCGATCTGCCACTTGAATTGCAGGCTAACCTGTTGCGTTTTCTCCAGGAAAAACACATCGAGCGCGTCGGCGGCAGTCAGCCGATCCCGGTCGATGTTCGTGTGCTGGCGGCCACCCACGTCGACCTGGAAGCGGCCATCGAGAAAAAGCGTTTTCGCGAAGACCTCTATTACCGTCTCAATGTGCTGCAAGTGGTGACCGCGCCATTGCGCGAACGCCACGGTGATCTGTCGATGCTGGCCAACCATTTTTCCCACTTCTACAGCCACGAGACCGGGCGCCGTCCGCGCAGCTTCAGTGAGGATGCGTTGATCGCCATGGGCAAACACGATTGGCCAGGCAACGTGCGGGAACTGGCCAACCGCGTGCGACGTGGTCTGGTGCTGGCGGAAGGAAGGCAGATCGAAGCCCGGGATCTGGGATTACTCAGTCAGCACTCGATTTCGGCGCCGATGGGGACGCTGGAAGACTACAAGACTCGCGCCGAACGCCAGGCGCTGTGCGATGTGTTGAACCGGCACAGCGACAATCTCAGTGTGGCGGCGAAGGTGCTGGGCGTGTCGCGGCCGACGTTTTATCGCCTGCTGCACAAACATCAGATCCGCTAGAGACCAAAGCTCAAAAGATCGCAGCCTGCGACAGCTCTGGATTTGGAATCCGTGGAGCTGCCGCAGGCTGCGATCTTTTGCTTTAGAAGTAGTACGGGAATTTCAGGCTGAAGGTGAAGTCCGGCGCATCCGGAGTCATCCCCAGTGACAGGTTGGGCACAATCGTCAGGTTAGGCGTGGCGGCGATGGTCATGCCGATGTTGAAGTAACCGGCGTTGGCATCACTGGAAATCACCGACTGCCAGTCCTGGCCATCAGGCTTGAGGCTGCTGCGGCGCTGAACGAGGTCAGACATCGAAAACGACATACTCATTTTCTCGTTCAGGGCAAATGCTACGCCCATGCCGACCTGGAAACTGTCGCCGATCCTGACCTTGCCCGGGGTTTTCTGATTGACCGTCGAGCTGATATCGCTGAACGACTCCTCCAGGTTGTGGGTGTAGGAGAGGGTGCCGAACAGCACTGCCGGGTCGAAGGTCTTGACCAGCGAGATACCCGGCGTAACCGACCAGACGCCGTTACCGGTCGGCAGGCTTTCAGGTACATAGAGATTGGTGTTGCTTTGCGACTGGATCAGCTTGATGCCAAACGGATCCTTGCCGGTTGGGGCCTTGACGCGCAAGGTGAATACCGCGTCCGGCAGGTTGGCCGATTCGTCGAGGAACTTGTAGGCAATCCCGGCGTTGATGTCGCCAATCGTCGGATCCTGATCAACGTCGCCCTGGGTTGTGACGTTCGCACCGCCGTTGTTGCCACCACCGGACTGGTAAGTCGAGGCGCGATAGACCACGGGCACGTTCAGGTCGAACTGCCAGCGATTGTTGTAGTTGTAGCGGCCAGTGAGATCCAGCGTGTAGGTGTCAGCCTTGATCCGGTCCAGGTTGATGTTGCCCAGAAAGATCGAGTCCAGTGCCAGGAAGCCGTTGAGTGTCAGTTGGCGAGTGTCGTAGTGGGAATACGTCAGACCGGTCTCGAAACTGAACTTGCCGCCGCCGAAGAAGCCGCTGGCCTCGTCATACAGGTTGGTCACACTTTGCGCCGGTTGCGAATCGTCTGCCAGCGACTGTCCGTAGGACGCACCACTTCCTCCCGCCGCGCCCCCCGACGCTGCGGCTGCACCCGTACCGGTCGCAGCGACCGATTGATTGCTCTTTCTCAGCTCTGCAGGGGATTTGACCAGACGCTTGGGCTGCGGGGTCGCAGGCTGGTCTTCAACCTGCCGAACCCGCTGCTCAAGTACCGCCAATGCCTTTTGCTGCGTCTCGTATCGCTGTTTAAGCTCAAGGAGCTCCTGCTTGAGTGTTTCAACATCCGGATCCGTCGCGGCCTGTAACGCTGCGGCCGGAAAAAGTGTGCTCAAACATACGACTGCGCGCAGTGATGCCGATCGATACATGAAAAAGCCGTCCCTTTAAGCCCAATGATCGAAAATCAGCGTAGTTCAATATCCTGCATTGCGTAGTCCCTTGAGTTGATTAAGATTCTGCGCGGCGCTCGCGGCCGGATTCAGGTTGTTGTTGATCACGACATTGAGCAGGGTCTGGTTGTTGACCAGATTGCTGTTACCCAGCAGGGTGGTGTTTTGCAGCAGGCCGGCCTGAGCCACTTGTTGCAGTGCCGAACCCTGGTTGTTACTGGCCTGGATGGCCATCTGCACGCCGCCGCTGATGGCCGATACGGCGACGCTGCCGGCGGCGTTGCTGGCGCCGATGGTCTGGCCACTCATCAGAGCCTGACCGGAGGCCGGAGCCATGGTCGGTGCGGTAGTCGATTGCGTCACGTTGATCGCGACGTTGTTGTTGGCACTGTTGCTGTCGCCAGCGGCGCGTACGCTTTGCGTCACGCCTTGGGTGTTGCTCAGTCCTGCGCCGCCAATCACGTTGCCGGTGCCTTGGGTATTGTTCGTGGAACCGTTGCCGAGCTGGCTGATGGTGGAGACATAGAATTGGGGTTTTACGGTGGAGGCCTGAATCTGCATCGAGCTGGTTGCCCCTATCAGGTCGCCACTGGCGTTGCGCCAGGTACTGCTCATGACGACGCCGAAGCTGATGATGCGCCCCGGCATGACAAAACGACCGCGTAGCTGGCTGAGTTCCTGGTCGTTGACTTCTATCGGTTTGAATACTTCATTGGCAAAGCTTGACGTACTTGCCGCCAGGCAAGCGGCCGCCAGCCAGTATGAGGCTTTCATCTGCTGCTCCCGGAGCATCCTGCCCCTCTTATCATTATTGGACGCTAAAAGAAGTCGCTCTGAATGAAACCGAATTCCATCAGTTCGGCGTCTCTGACAGGGGCGAACTCATCGAGTTTGTTCTTTGCTGTCAGTGGTGCCGGAGGGTCGCGTAATACGTTGGCTTTGTCGTAACCGGGGCCTACGATGGCAAATACGATGCCGTTCCAGCCGTTGACGAAGTCAGCGTGGCTGTAGCGTTTGTGGCCCAGTACGGGATCGCCGATGTACACCCAGTCCTTGTCTGCCCGCTGCAATACGACGAAGTGTTTGTAGCCGCGGATGTCCATCAGGACTACGACCGGTATCGAAACTGCATCAAGCTTTTCAGGCGGAATCTTGTAGCCCCTGGCGCGCATGCCGATGCTTTCTATGTAGCGTTTCATGTCCAGCATGGAGAAACCCTGTGTACGCACAAGATCCTGGTCTGCGTTGACCAGCATGCCTTTTATGATGTGATCCTCATCGACGTCGAGCCAATAAGCCTGGCGCAACACGGTTGCCAGTGCGGCGGCGCCGCAACTGAAATCGGTTTTTTGCTCGACAATGTCGCTGAACTTTCGCTCACGAATACTTTGTACCTGCTTGTAGACCAGGATGCCGCCAGGAAGGGCGGCTACGGGCATCTGTGCAGCTTGCGTGGCGCCGCACAGGCACAGCAGGACGGTGAGGGCAGTCATACGCATGATCGATACGCCTTGTCGGAGTGTGGAAAAGCCCCGTTGCCGGGGCTTTTGCAGACGGTCGCGATTAATGGCCGGCCGACGAGATGGAAGTTGCGTTGACCTGCATGTTGCCAACGCCTGCCGCACTGTTGAAGCCGACGTTGCCGGACGAGCCGTTCGCTACGTTGGCAACATTGGAGGTGTTGTACACCGGTGCGGCCCAGCCGGTTGGAACCAGCACTTGTTGGGTGGTGGTGCCGGCCAGTGCCAGTTCGCCTACTGCTACGAAGCCAGAAGTGCTGCTGCCACCTTTGCCGCCTTTGTCGCCCCAGCCGCCGTGGCCACCATGATCGTCGCCTTCGGTTTTTGCCACGCCGGCTGCCACGAAGCCACCGGTTGCGCTGAAGGTGCCTTTGAGGGTGTCTTTGGAGTAGGTCTGCACGCCTTGGTTTTCAACAACCAGGTTGGTGGAGGACTGGCTAGCTGCAGAGGCAGCCTGGGCTACACGGCCACCCGACGAAGCGATTGCCAGGTCGTTTTTCTGTTGGTTGAAGTTGCCGGCAGCGGAGTTGGCGTTGATGTTACCCGAGCTGCTGTTGGCGACATTGTTGAGGGTCGACGAGTTGACGGTCGACTGGTTGTTCACATAGTTATTGTTGTTGTATTGGGTGGCACTGGCGGCGGCGGTCGAGGTGCCGAAGATGAAGCTTTCGTCAGACGAAGCGATCGCTGCCAGGTTGGCTTGCTGGTTGCCATCACCGGCCGCCGAGTTACCGTTGATGTTGCCGCTGGAACTGTTCATCGCATTGGACATCGACGAATTGTTCTGGGTGCCTTCGTTGTTCACAACGTTGGTGTCGCTGTTTTGGGTATCCACCGAAACGGCGCTGGCGCCTGCACCGATCTGCAGCAGTTGTTCCAGAGTCGGGCCTTTTGGTGGAGGAGGGTTGTGGCCGTGACCGCCTTCATTGCCGCCGCCTGCTTGTGCTGCCATTGCCATCACTGCTGCCAGAGCGAAAACCAGTGGTTTGAGGGCCATTGTAGATTTCATTTTGTTTCCCCTTGCTCATGTGTTGGTTAAGTGTTGGTACTTTCTTGCACTGCAATTGGGTCAGTTAGCGACCCGGATGCTCAGGGTGTTTGAAACCTGATTCCCCACCCCGGCACTCTGGTTCACCTGAATCACTCCCCGGCTGCCGGTGAAGGCCTGGTCGCTGGTAATGACCTGGCGGCTGCCTTTCGAAGTGTCAGTTGCTCCTGAGCTGATTGACGGCGTCACGTTCTGTTGGGAAAGCACGCTGTCGTCGATACTTTGCGGCCCGGTACTGGTGCTGATCCGCACCACGTTGGCCATCTGGTTGCCGGCGCCGGCCGACTGGTTCACGCCCAGTACGCCACTGCCGTTACTGAAAGAGTTGCCGCCAATGGTGGCTGTCGCGTTCATCCGCGGATCGCTGGCCGTGTTGATGTTCTGGTTGATGGTGGTCGTCGCCGAGGCGCTGGGGCCGTTGGCAATGGCCCGGACGTTGGCCTGTTGCGATTGGTCGCCAGCCGCCTGGTTGACGCCGAAGTTGCCGTTGTATTGGGCACCGGAATCCTGGATGTTGGCGCTGTTCTGCACCGGCACACTGGAGTCGGCCATGGCGCTGGTACTGGCCAGCAGGGCAAGGAAGATCAGGGAGCGGTTCATTTCATGGCTCCGCCGAGAGCGCCCAGTGGGGCCAGGCCATTACTGACGGCGCGGTTCACGGTGTTGGAAATGGATGAGCCCATGCCTCCACCGTTGCCGCTGCCACCGCCCGCACCCGGCATACCGTTGTTGATGCCATTGAGTGTGTTGACGGCGGAGCCGCCGAACGCGTTGTTCACCGAGTTGGCAATTGAAGAACCGCTGGCGATGCCGGCGAATTCGTTATCGCTCAGTTCGGCATGCGCAGTGGCTGCATTGACGGTCACTGACGGGTTGGCGTTGACTGTGGTCGGGTAGGGGTCTTTGCCGCCATTGCGGCCAATCGGTATGGGTTGAACTTCCCGATTGAGAACGATCACGCCGTTGCCATCGGCGTGGGCGGTGAAACTGATCAGAGAGCTGGCTGCAGATCCGATCAGCAAGAGGCAGGTCAAGCCTTTATTGATATTCCCCACGGCGGCAATTCCTTCTTCAGTGGGCTGGCTCTTGTCAGCGTTGGGAAGGAGAGAGCGAAAGCTGTGCCGCTTTTGAGTTGTCCTTGACTTTCAATGGGTTAGTGCCGAGCCGTGCAGCGCTGTTACATAATCTGTCTCAGCGCTGAAACAGTCGTGCAGGCGCGTGCGGGGTCAGGGGCGGTGCAAAGCTCTGGAACAAGGGTTTGCGCTGAGGTGTTTCACGGCAGTAACAGATGTCCTGACAGAACGATGAAGGCCATTGAAATGGCTGCTTTGCGCGGGGATGGGTGTTTCAGGAATGGACACTTGAGCCCCGAAAGGAGCCCTTTGACGGTCAAGCAGCCAACAAACGCCTCACTGCATCGAAGGCCTGAGACCGCCGTTCATCCCAGTTGCCCTGAATGATCTGCAGCGGTTGCCCGTGCTGTTCCAGCCAGTCGCGGGTGGCCTGAAAGAACGCCATGCGTTCACTGAGTTGCGGCTGGCAGCGTTGGCCGTCGTCGGTCCAGTCGATCTGCTCCGGCGACAACAGCAGGTGCAGGTCGTAATGCCGCGCCAGCAGCTCGGACTCGAGCCAGTGCGGGCAGTCGCCGAACAGCGTCTGGCTCCAGAGGATGTTGCTCAGCAGGTGGGTGTCGAGAATCAGCAGTTCCGGTTGCTGCGCCCGTGCCTGATCTTCCCATTGCAACTGCCCTCGGGCGATGTCGGGGATGTCATTCAGGCAGGTGTCGCGCGGATTCTGCTCGATGAACCAGCGCACGTATTCATCCACCCGCAGGCCACCAAAGTGTTCCTGCAGGCCTGCCGCCAGCCAACTCTTGCCCGTGGATTCCGGGCCGGTCAGTACAACCACTTTCATCGCTGCAACGCCGGATCGGCGCGCCACTCACGCCAACCTTGCACGGCAATCAAGGTGAACAGGGCGTAGAGCGCCGCAGTGAGGTAAAGACCCTTGTAAACAAACAGACCGACGAAAATCACGTCCAGCACGAACCACAGCGCCCAGCATTGCAAGCGTTTCTGCGCCATCCAGAGTTGTGCGACCAGGCTGAAGGCCGTCAGCGCGGCGTCGAGCCACGGCTGCGCCGCGTCGGTCCAGTGTGCCATGGCTGCGCCGAGCAGCAGACTGCCGAGCGCTCCGACACTCAGACCGAGCAGGATCGAGCGCCGGTCCAGACGGGTGACATCGCGCCCGTCATGCATCGTCCCGGCGCGTGTCCATTGCCACCAGCCGTAGACTTGCAGCGCGGCGTAGATCACTTGCAGCAACATGTCCGAGTACAGCTTCACGTCATAGAAGATCCAGCTGTACAGCAGCACCATGACCAGGCCGATCGGCCAGCACCACGGATTCTGTTTGACCGTCAGCCAGACGGCGATCACACCGAGGGCGGCGGCAAACAGTTCAAGCCCGGACATGGGGGTTCCTTGGGGGAATTGAGGAGGGAGCGGATTGTACCCAAAAATCTGTAGGAGTGAGCCTGCTCGCGATGGCGGTGGGTCAGCCACTCTTGGTTGACTGATACGACGCTATCGCGAGCAGGCTCACTCCTACAGGGGGGCGCTGTTAGACGCGGAATTGCCGCAGAAGCTGGTTCAGCTGCTCGCTCAATTGCCCAAGCTTCACGCTTGCCGCGCTCGACTGTTCCGCCGCCAGCGCTGTGCTGTGGGACAGCCCGGCTGCCTGCGTGACATTCTGATTGATGTCCTCGACCACATGCGCCTGTTGCAGTGTGGCGCTGGCAATCGAGGCGTTCAGGCCATTGAGATTACGCAACGCCTGGCCGATGGCGTTGAGGCTGGCGCCGGCGAGGCCGGCCTGTTCGATGGTCAGTTGCGAGGCCTTGCTGCTGTCGCCAATGACCTTCACCGCCGCTTCGGAGTGATTCTGCAGGCGTTCGATCATGGTCTGGATTTCCGCCGTCGATTTTTGCGTGCGCTGCGCCAACAACCGAACTTCATCGGCCACTACCGCGAAGCCACGGCCCTGTTCACCGGCGCGGGCCGCTTCGATGGCTGCGTTGAGTGCCAGCAGGTTGGTCTGCTCGGCAATCGATCGGATCACCTCCAGCACACTGCCAATCTGTGTGCTTTCCGCCGCCAGGGTGCGAATCACCTCGACCGCCTGATCAATGGTCCCCGACAGTTTATCGATCTGTTGCAGACTGCCGTCGATGTTGATCTGGCCCTGTTGTGCCTGGGCTTCGGCATCGCGCATTTCAGCGGCAGCATGTTCGGCATTCTTCGCTACGTCCTGCACGCCGTAGGTGACTTCGTTGATCGCGGTCGCCACCAGTTCCATCTGCTGCGATTGCTGCTGGCTGCGTTGCTGGGCCTGGGTGGCATCGTTGCCCAGTTCACTTGAGGACTGGCCCAGAGCACTGGCCGAGATCTGCAAATCGCCAATCACCCGGCGCAACTTGGCGGTAAAAGCGTTGAAGTGATGAGCCAGTTGCGTGACTTCGTCCTGGCCGTGGGTGTCGAGACTGCGAGTCAGGTCGCTTTCACCGCTGGCGATGTTGGCCATGGCGTTCACGGTTTCCTGCAGCGGACGCACGATGCTGCGGGCAATCAAAATCACCAGCAGGGCCATGATCACGGCGATCACCAGGCCTATCACCGAAGCCTTGATCACCTGACCCTGGAACTCGCCCTGCACATCGTCGATGTAAACGCCGGAGCCGAGCACCCAGCCCCATGGCTCGAACAGTTTGACGTAAGAGGTTTTCGCCACCGGCTCGCTGGCGCCGGGCTTGGGCCAACGGTAATCGACCATGCCGGCGCCCTTGCTTTTGGCGATTGCGACCATTTCGTTGAACACCGCGAAACCGTCCGGATCACGGATCGCCGAGAGGTTCTGGCCTTCGAGCTTGGGGTTGGTCGGGTGCATGACCATCACAGGCGTGAGGTCGTTGATCCAAAAGTAGTCGCTCTGGTCGTAGCGCAGACCACGAATGGCGGTCAGCGCCTGTTTCTGTGCGGCGTCGCGGGTGAGGGTACCGGCAGTTTCGAGGTCGTGGTAGTAGGTCAGCAGGCCGCTGGCGGTCTGCACCACATGCTGGGTTTTCTGCGCCTTGGCGTGATACAGGTCGTCGTGGATCTGCTTGAGCATCAACACGCCCAAGGTCAACAACATGACCACTGCCACAATCAAAATGAGCCACAAGCGTCGGCTGATCGACACACTGCGCAAGCTGTTCATAACGCTGTCACTCCGATTTCTTTTTCTTGTAATAAATCAACGCCAGCATCCAACCACGTTTGGGTGATCGGGCATACGCGACCCAAGTCGAATAACGCCGCAGCACTATTAAGGCTTGTCTGTTAGGATTTCGGCCCCGCGCGTAAAAACCTGAATCCAAGTTGATATTTCACGGAATTTTGACCGTCTCGTGTGGATCCTGTGTGCGCGGAATCGGTACAGCAACCAACAGCTACGCTGAACGCAGTGAACGTAAAAAAATATTATCGGGGCATGCCGCCGTGCATCGCTCTTTGGGGGACTGATGGATCTTTGGACCGCCTTGCAGGCGCTGATTCTTGGAGTTGTAGAGGGGCTGACGGAGTTTTTGCCCATTTCCAGTACCGGACACCAGATCATTGTTGCCGACTTGCTCGACTTCGGCGGCGAACGGGCCATGGCGTTCAACATCATTATTCAGCTCGGCGCGATCCTCGCGGTGGTCTGGGAGTTTCGCCGCAAGATTCTCGACGTGGTGATCGGCTTGCCGACCCAGCCGAGTGCGCGGCGTTTCACCGCCAACCTGCTGATCGCGTTTCTGCCGGCGGTGGTGTTGGGGGTGATTTTTGCCGATTTGATTCACCAATACCTGTTCAACCCGATCACTGTTGCGACTGCGCTGGTGGTGGGTGGCGTGATCATGTTGTGGGCCGAACGCAGGCAGCATGAAGTGCACGCCGAAACCGTGGACGAGATCACCTGGAAGGACGCGCTGAAAGTCGGTTTCGCGCAATGTCTGGCGATGATTCCCGGCACTTCGCGTTCCGGCTCGACGATCATCGGTGGCCTGCTGTTTGGCCTGTCGCGCAAGACCGCGACTGAGTTCTCGTTCTTCCTGGCCATGCCGACCATGGTCGGTGCGGCGGTGTACTCCGGTTACAAGTATCGCCACCTGTTTGTGCCGGCGGATTTCCCGGTGTTTGCCATCGGCTTCATCACTGCGTTCATCTTCGCCATGATTGCCGTACGCGGTCTGCTCAAGTTCATCGCCAGCCACAGTTACGCAGCGTTTGCCTGGTACCGGATCGTTTTCGGTCTGGTGATTCTGGCGACCTGGCAGTTCGGCTGGGTCGACTGGTCGGCGGCCAAGGCATGAGTGATTCTCGCGCCCGTCGCCCCGAAGGACGTCCATCCGGTGGTGGGATTCAGAACCTCAAGTTGAAACTGATCGTTCTCCTGATCGTTTGCGCACTACCGCTGTTCGGTTCGGTGTCGATGTGGCTGCGCGGAATCTCGCTGGTGCCGCTGGCCGCCTATGGGATCGTCAGCGTGCTGGCGTTCTTTCTGTATTGGGCTGATAAACGCAAAGCTCGTGCCGACGCCTGGCGAACGCCGGAGAACGTACTGCACGCGGTGGAGCTGGCGGGTGGCTGGCCGGGTGCTCTGATTGCTCAGCAGGTGTTTCGGCACAAGACGCGCAAGGTTTCGTATCAGATTCTGTTCTGGGTGATTGTGGTGTTGCATCAGGTGTTCTGGATCGACCAGTTGTTTCTGGGTTCGAACCTGCTTTCATTGTTCTGAATCACCACAAATCCCCTGTAGGAGTGAGCCTGCTCGCGATGGCGTCGCATCAGTCAAAGAGATGTCGACTGATACACCGCTATCGCGAGCAGGCTCACTCCTACAAGGATCGGGTTTAGAGCAGTAATCCGATTTGTGTTTTCTTCGGCAACTTGCTCACCACCAACTGATGTGAACGCTGCAGCAAGCCCTGCAGTTCCTCGGCACCCAGCGGGTAGGGCGGGTGCATGATGATCCACTGCGCCCGCGCCAGATAAGGCGCCGGATGAATGCCCGGGCGGTCGCAATGGCCGAGAAACAGATCCTTGTCGACCTTGAACGCCAATGAGTCCCCACGCAGCCCTTGCAGGGCGAACATCTTGTTGCCGGCGATCGCAAACACCCGCACGCCGCCCCATTTGTAGTCTTCCCGCGCGCCCGGCAAGGCCAGGCAGAAGGCGGCGACGTCCGCTTCGTTCATCTTTCCCTGTTTCATAACAAACGCTCCCCGCACGCATTGAACGAATCGACCAGGTGATCGATCCACGCCCGCACCGCCGGCATCACGCCACGCCGATGCGGATACACCGCCTGCAACCAGCCGCCGGGCAACGACCACTCGGGCAACAGTTGCACCAGCGCGCCGCTCTCGAGGTCAGCTTCGCAATACATCATTGGCAGCAGGGTGAAGCCCTGGCCGGCGAGCACACAGGCCTTGCGCACGATGAAGTCATCAATGCCCAGTCGCGCCTCCATGTTCAGCTCGACGCTGTTGCCTTGCTGGTCCAGCAGGCGCACATGCACCATGCGATCGGCTTCCAGTGCGCCAAGCACCGGCAGATGCTTCAGATCCAGCGGGTGGGCGATGGTTTTGCCCTCGACGAATGCCGGGCTGGCCACCACGACCATTTGCGCCTGACGCAGACGCCGGGTCACCAGCAACGGATCTTCATCACCGAGTTCGCGCACACGCAACGCAACGTCGAAACCTTCGGCGACCAGATCCACCCGACGATTGAGCAGTACCACTTCCAGTTGCACTTGAGGGAATTTGCCGAGAAATTCGCTGATCACCCACGGCAACATTTCCCGCGCCAGACCGGTAGGGCAGGACACGCGCAAGCGGCCGCGCGGCTCGCTGGACATGCTGGCGACCGCTTCGTCGGCCATTTCCGCTTCCAGCAGCATTGCCTGACAGTGGCGCAAGTAGCGCTCTCCGACAGCGGTAAGGTTCAACTGGCGGGTGGTGCGTTGCAGCAGCCGGGCGCCAAGGCGCTCTTCGAGTTCGGCGATACGCCGCGACAACCGCGACTTGGGAATGCCCAGCAGGCGCCCGGCCGCCGCGAAGCCGCCAGCCTCGACCACCTTGGCGAAATAGTAGAGATCATTGAGATCCTGCATGATAAGTCCACCGTTCTATCAGTGGGACGAACTATCGCATTGTCAGCGGCTAATCAGCTATTGGTTTCTTCCGTAGGATTGTCTCCATTCCGTCGCCGTCGGCGATTCTTTCCAGGAGATCCCACATGAAACTGCTGCACATCGATTCGAGCATTCTGGGCGACAACTCGGCTTCCCGTCAGTTGAGCAGCCAAGTCGTCAAAGCCTGGCAAGCCGCCGAGCCAACCGCCGTGGTGACCTACCGCGACCTGGCCGCAGACGCCATCAGTCACTTCTCGTCGACCACTTTGGTAGCCGCTGGCACTACCGCTGAACTGCGCAACGCCGCGCAACAGCACGAAGCCGAACTGAGCGCTTCGACCCTGGCCGAATTCATCGCCGCCGACGCCATCGTCATCGCCGCGCCGATGTACAACTTCACCGTGCCGACCCAACTCAAGGCCTGGATCGACCGCGTTGCCGTTGCCGGCCAGACTTTCCGTTACACCGAAGCCGGCCCGGAAGGCCTGTGCGGTGGCAAGAAAGTAATCATCGTCTCCACCTCCGGCGGCATCCATGCCGGTCAGGCCAGCGGTATCGCTCACGAAGAGTATCTGAAACTGGTCCTGGGCTTCCTCGGCATCACCGACATCGAAATCGTCCGCGCCGAAGGCCTGGCTTACGGTGATGAAGTGCGCAACAACGCGATGAGCGCCGCTCAGGCGAAGATCAGCGAGCAACTGTTCGCCGCTGCGTAAGCATTACGTAAAGACCAGCTGCCGTTCAGGTAGCCCCTCAAAAAACTCTGTATTCTGGTTCTGCAAGGGCCAGATGCGGAGTTTTTTGTTTCTGACTGTTGCATAATCTGGCCCGGGTTATGCAGTCAAACGATCAACGTCTGAGTGCACCGCCGCGCCGGATTACCGAACCACAGGGTTGCGGGCGTGTCGGAACACAAAGGATCTTTCGATTGAGTAACACAGGGTGGGCCATCCCATGATGCGTCTTTGTGCAGCGTTACTGATTTGCCTGCTCGGCAGCCTCGGTTCAGTGCATGCCGCGCCCGGGCGACACCCTGTCTGGAGCGTCGGTTATCACGAGATGACGTTCCTCGATCCGCTGGATCTGCAACCGATGCGTGCCATCGCCTTCTATCCCTCCAGCGACCGCGAACACACCAGCCTGCTTGAGGGCTACACCGTCGAGGCCGGCGCCGACACCAAGGTTGCCATCGGCCGCTTTCCGATGCTGATGCTGTCCCACGGCAACACCGGCACGCCCATTGCGCTGCATGACCTCGCCACCTCGCTGGCGCGCAAGGGGTTTGTGGTGGTCGCGGTGATTCATCCCGGCGACAACTCCAAAGACCACAGCCGCCTCGGCACCCTGAGCAATCTGTACGGGCGGCCGATCCAGATTTCCGAAGCGATCACCGCGACGCTCGGCGACCCGATGCTCTCGCCGTTCGTCAACGCCGATCAGGTCGGGGTGATTGGCTACTCGGCCGGTGGCGAGACTGCGTTGATCCTTTCTGGTGCGCAGCCGGATCTGGACCGCTTGCGCCGTTACTGCCAGGAGCGCCCGGACGACCGTGATGCCTGCAACACTCAGGGCGAACTGATCGTCGACCGTGACGATTTGCAGCCAGTGGCCGACCCCCGGGTGCATGCCTTGCTCCTGATGGCGCCGCTGAGCCTGAAGTTCGGCCGTCACACCCTCGCGGATGTGCATGTGCCAGTGCTGCTTTATAGCGGCGATGGCGACAAATTGGTGGCCTTCGACAAAAACGCTGCCGCTCTGGCGCGCAAACTGCCAACCGCACCGGACTTCAAATTACTGGCCGGGGCAGGGCACTTCGTGTTCATGGCGCCGTGCAATGAAGAGCAGATTCGTGCGATGCCGGCGCTGTGCACCGATGCTGACGGCGTGGATCGCGAAGACATCCACCGCAACCTGATCTCCGAAGCCGGGCAGTTCTTCTCGCGGACGCTGGGCAAGCCGAGCCGGGCGGGGATGCAGACCGCGGATCAATAAAAGACGCAACTCCCCTGTGGGAGCGGGCTTGCTCGCGAATGCGGTGGGTCAGTCAATCTAGATAGCGACTGACCCACCGCATTCGCGAGCAAGCCCGCTCCCACAGTGATTTGTACGAAGGTTCAGTTCATCGCCCGGCGTTTGAGCAGCAAGGTCAATCCCAGCCCGATCACTGACAACAGCGCCGCACTGAAAAATATCCACGCATAGCCCAGATTCAACGCCACCGCGCCCATCAACGGCCCGGCAATCGCCAGCGCCAGATCGAAGAACACCGCGTAAGCCCCCAACCCCGAGCCACGGCTGGAACTGGGCACCTGCTTGATCGCCTCGACCCCCAGCGCCGGATACACCAGCGATAAACCGAACCCGGCGAGTCCCGCGCCGATCAAGGCAAACGCGGTAGACGGCGCCAGCCACAGCAGCACCAGCCCAACGGTTTCGATGCTCATGCAGGCAATGGCCGAATTGAAGCCGCCAAAACGGCTGATCGCCGAAATGAACAGCAGCCGCGACACGATGAAACACACGCCGAAGACCGTCAGGCAATACGCGGCGCCGCTCCAGCCACGGTTGAGGTAATAAAGAGTAATGAAGGTGGTCAGTGTGCCGTAACCGATGGACGCCAGGCTCAAGCTGGCCCCATACGGTGCAATCCGCCCGAAGACTGCCCAAAAAGGCAGCCGTTCGCCGCGCACCACTGGCACCGAAGGTTTATTGCGGATCAATACCAAAGCGCCCGCAGCCAATACCGAAAGGGCGATGCCCAGGCTGGCAAATCCGTAGTCGGCGACCATGACCACGCCCAGTGGCGCGCCAATCGCAATCGCGCCGTAGGAGGCAATGCCGTTCCAGCCGATTGATCTTGCCGTGTGTTCGACCCCGACCTGGCCCATGCACCAACTGATGGTGCCGACCCCGATCAAGCCCTGTGCCACGCCGAGCAGCAGGCGCCCGACGATCAGAATCATCAGGCTCGGCAACGGAAAATCCTGCAACAGCGTCGAAATCAGCGTCAGCAGCCCGCTGAGGACAATCCCGCACAAGCCACAGACAATCGCCCGTTTGGTGCCCAGCGTATCCGACATGCGCCCGGCCATCGGCCGACTGAGCAGGGTGGCCAGATACTGCGAGCCGATCACCAGACCGGCAACGATCGCGCTGAACCCCAATTGTTCATGCACATAACCGGGCAACACCGCGATTGGCAGGCCGATGCACAGGAAGGCGACAAAGGTGTAGAAAACGATGGAGACGATCTGCAGGGTGATCGTCAGGGAGCTTTGCGGAGGCTGTTGCTGCGCAGACATGTGAACTCGTTCGCGGGCGGCGGTGGGAGAGTCGGCATCATGGCTTGGCGTTGAAATAAAAGGAAGCAGGCTAACTATTTTTCCTGGTCCGGGAGTGATGCGTTGCTGATGGCCTCATCGCGAGCGGGCTCACTCCTACAGTTGAAATGCGTCCCTCCTGTAGGAGTGAGCCTGCTCGCGATGGTGTCGTTACCCTTATAAATACTGGCGCTGGAATGCAAAAAGCCCCGTCACATGGACAGGGCCTTAGCTTGAAGCTAGCAACTCAACACTCGAAGCCGCTCTTAGAACACCACACCCTGACTACGCAGGTAGTCATCATAGGTGCCGCTGAAGTCGGTCACGCCATTCGGACTCAACTCGATGATGCGCGTGGCCAGGGACGATACGAACTCACGGTCGTGGCTGACGAAAATCAGCGTGCCCGGATAGTTTTCCAGCGCCAGGTTCAGCGCCTCGATCGATTCCATGTCCAGGTGGTTGGTCGGTTCGTCCATGATCAGCACGTTCGGCTTTTGCAGGATCAGCTTGCCGAACAGCATGCGACCTTGCTCACCACCGGAAATCACTTTGACCGACTTGAGGATCTCATCGTTGGAGAACAGCATGCGGCCCAAGGTACCGCGAATCATCTGCTCGCCCTGCGTCCACTGACCCATCCAGTCGAACAGCGTGACGTCGTCTTCAAAGTCGTGCGCGTGGTCCTGAGCGTAGTAGCCCAGTTCCGCGGCGTCGGTCCACTTGACGCTACCGGCATCCGGGGTCAGTTCGTTGACCAGGGTGCGCAGCAGGGTGGTCTTGCCGATGCCGTTCGGGCCGATGATCGCTACGCGCTCGCCCGCTTCAACCTGGAAGCTGAAGTCTTTGAACAGTGGCTTGCCGTCGAAACCTTTGGCCATCTTTTCGACCATGACGGCCTGACGGTGCAGCTTTTTGTTTTGCTCGAAACGGATGAACGGGCTCACGCGGCTGGAAGGCTTGACCTCGGCCAGCTGGATCTTGTCGATCGCCTTGGCGCGGGAAGTGGCCTGTTTGGCTTTCGAGGCGTTGGCCGAGAAGCGGCTGACGAACGATTGCAGCTCGGAAATCTGCGCTTTCTTCTTGGCGTTGTCCGACAGCAGTTGCTCGCGGGACTGGGTCGCCACGGTCATGTACTCGTCGTAGTTGCCCGGGAACAGGCGCAATTCGCCGTAATCCAGGTCAGCCATGTGGGTGCACACGCTGTTCAGGAAGTGACGGTCGTGAGAGATGATGATCATCAGGCTGTTACGCTGAGTCAGAACGTTTTCCAGCCAGCGAATGGTGTTGATGTCCAGGTGGTTGGTCGGTTCGTCGAGCAACAGCACTTCCGGATCGGAGAACAGCGCCTGAGCCAGCAATACGCGCAGTTTCCAGCCTGGCGAGACTTCGCTCATCGGGCCGAAATGCTGCTCCAGCGGAATACCCAGACCCAGCAACAGTTCACCCGCGCGGGATTCGGCGGTGTAGCCGTCCATCTCGGCGAACTCGGTTTCCAGCTCGGCCACGGCCATGCCGTCTTCTTCCGACATTTCTGCCAGCGAGTAGATGCGGTCGCGCTCGGCCTTGACCTTCCAGAGCTCTTCGTGACCCATGATCACGGTGTCGATCACGGTGAATTCTTCGTAGGCGAACTGGTCCTGGCGCAATTTACCCAAGCGCACGTTCGGCTCGAGCATGACCTGACCGCCGGACGGATCGAGGTCGCCACCGAGGATTTTCATGAAGGTCGACTTGCCGCAACCGTTGGCGCCGATCAGGCCGTAGCGGTTACCCGCGCCGAATTTGACCGAAACGTTTTCGAAGAGCGGCTTCGCGCCGAACTGCATCGTGATATTTGCTGTGGAGATCAATTACTTTACCTATCAATGGGTTGCGAGCCGCACATTTGGCGCTTGGGCCATTCCTGGGGCATTTTGGAGCTTTTCCATCTCGCCCCAGTCACCGCTGGAATTCAGCCAGCGGGCATAGGTCGAGAGCAGCATTTGGACGCTGTGTCCAAGCTGTTGGGCAATAAAGGCGGGATTCATGCCAGACATTATGCATATTGTCGCATAAGTATGACGGCAGTTGTACGGCGGCCGATAACGAACCTTCAGCCTTTCCAGTGCTGGCCCCCATTGTTTATGCAGGTCCGAGGTCTGTCTGACGTGCTGGCTCATCTTGGAAGGGGGGAACACGTAGGGGAAATCCTTGATCGCCCCGGTGCCGGCCTTCCTGCGCTCCGCGTACTGCTCAGCAAACGCCAGAGCGTGCAGTGCGCGATCATTGAGCAGCACATACCGATTTTTCTTCGTCTTGGTGCGCTCCTTGATCACGCCCTGGGCGATCGCGCGACAGACGTAAGCCTGGCGCTTCACCCTGTCCACGGCATCCCAGCGGAGGGCGATGATTTCCTGCGGCCGCATGCCGGTGAAGAAAGCGAACTCGAAGAAGGCCGCGTAAATCGAACTCGGCCAATGCTCAGTGCTGTATAGCTCCGCGATTATCTTGTTGGCCTCTTCGAGCGTGAACGGATCAGGCTCACCCTTCTTGCGCTTCGGCGCGTCCAATAGCTCGGCCGGGTTCTTCCCGATGAGCTCTTCTCGCACAGCATCATCCAGAATGGTGCTCAGTCGGACGATGGCGTTACGTTTCACGCCTGGCGATGACCACTCAATCTCCCCTACGATTTTTCGCAGCAGCATCGTGCTGATCGCCGTCAAGCGAGTGAGTGCCAGGTATGGCATCCAGTACAGGTTCAGCGCGCTTTTGTAGTTGAGGTGCGTCCCTTCCTCAATTTCCCTTCCGCTCAACCATGCCTGCGCATACTCCCCGAACAAAACCTCCTTGCCCCCGGACAATGCCGACCCGGGGAACAGTTCTGCGTATTTCGCTTCGTCGAGCAGGCCATGCTTGATCAGGCCGACTACTTGATCTCTAAGACTGGTGGCAGCCTTGATGCCCGCTTTCGTGGTGGGAAGCGTGAGTGTTTCGGATCGACGCTTACCGTCCCAACTAAAACGGATCCGGATGGTGTCGCCCCTGATTTCCAACCCGGCGGGCAAACCCAAAGGCTTTCGAGCCATTCGTCGTATCTCCTGATGCTGTACATGATGTTGTGCCCGAACTTGTTCCATACCCCTTCGGGGATCTGGTTTCTGCTGCGTCGGGTCTGCAGGGCCTTCATGGTTGTGCCGAGGCGTTCGGCCATTTGCTTTTCGGTGATTTTGTCGGGGTCTGGTGCTTGTAGAACTTGCAGCTCTCCAGGCATAGCGGTGTCCTCTGCCCGGGGCGGGCGTTGTTGCTCCATGCCGCGCGTGGCGGCAGAAGGTGGTGATGGGTTATGCGCCGGCCTTGGCCAGGATTGCGTCGGCGACCGCCATTGCAGCTTGGGCGTCGTCCACGTAGGCGGGATCGAATCCGCCAGCGAGATGGATGGTTGCTTGGCAGGCGCGCAGGTTCTCGCGGGTGAGCTTCAGCGCGGCGACGAGGTCTTCGTGCAGTCCGCGCTCCTCGCGGCCGATATCCCAGAAGCGCTGGCCCCAGTGACTGGCCGGTGGCGGGTTGCTGTTCTGTGCGCCGAACGCCAGTGCACCGACTACAGAGTCCAGTAGGTCGCGCTTGTAGGCGTTATCGCCGTCGATGCTCAGGCCGCGCCGGCGCAGGGTGGAAACCACTTCATTCAAATCGAGCCCTTTGTCCTGCAGCACGATGTCGAGTTCTGGTTTCTCTGGGGTGTAGATGGTCAGGCAGAGTTTTGCGCCTTCAGGAAGGCTGGCGCTGATCTTCTCCAGCGCATCGCTCGCAGTTTCGTGGAAGCGGTTCAGTGCGGACATACGAATACCTCGCCCGCCTTACACCGGCAGGCTGTTGAGTAGGGGAGGGGTTACTGCTGGATCAGTTCGGCGGGGACTTTCACCGTGCCGCCGCGCTTGGCGAAGACCACGGCGCGGAACACTGCGATGGTTCGGGTTTCGCCGGGCTGACGGTTGAACGGATCGTTGCTCATGTCGGCCACCCACGGGGCGATGTGGCCGGCTTCGCACCAGACGCCGTACTTCGAGATCAGTTGCTCGGCGTCGAGCTGGGTGAAGAGATCCAGTTGGCCCGCGACTGGCTGCTGATCACCCTCGATCGCGTTGATTACCCAGTCCAGCGCCGGGCCGGTCAGCTCCTCTGTGCGGACGCAGACCATGCGGCTCATGGATAATCGTCGTAGTTGTCGAAACAAGAGCCGCACATGGGTCTCCATCCTTGGCTAATTGCTTGGGGATGATCCTTCCGAACCCATCGCCATTTCTGGACGAACGCACCACAGTCGCGGCACCGAATATAGTGGTCGACGGCTTTTCGTTGAGCGATTTCGATCTTCTCGCGCTCCAGCTCCAGACGGTGCGCTTCTTGTTGCTCGGCGAACCACTCCTTTTCCTGCTCCACCGTCATTTCCGGAAAGATGTCGCTCATCTGTGTCATCGCCACGGCCCCCTGTAGATCAGGTAGGCCATGTAGAGCGGGGCGAAGATCATGGCGTCACCTGCGAACCAGGCAGTTTCGGCACCGGCTCTGCCCGGCGACCCCAAACGCACACCGGGCCATCTTCATGATCGTGGATCGACAGGATGAACCAGCCGGGCTCGGCCGGATGCTGGATTTCCCACGCAGAACAATCGCACTGGCCGTCATTCATGTAGGCATCGAAAACTTCGAAAGAAACGTCGCTTTCCATGTAGGAGATTTTCGTTTCAACCTGGTGGCGCAGGCACCATTCCTGAAACTGCGCCTCAGTCAGCTCATCGTCGTATTCCGAGAGATAGTCCGGGTGCGACCACCAGCCGTCCTCATCGCGATCGACGGGTAATGGCTGGATGATCGAAAACTTTTCTTCAGGCATGACTTCGTCCTTGCCGCTATAGCGGCTGACTTTTAAGGGGAGGGAGTAGAGGTTTTGGCAGCTGCGGCTACTATCGATATGAATCGGTTATAGCGGTGGCCCAGATGCTCAACGAGTCAGATAAAGTCGGACACACGTTTAAGCGGGCGTTTTTCCGGGTAGATGGCGTGACGATGTATTTTTTTTGGGCTGTTTGGCTCGGGCTCACTGTCTGGGCGCTATTTGACCCCGCGCCTTTAAGATTCCCCGCTTGGCTTCTTTTCATGACCGGCACAGTATTTAACCCCATTTTTTACGTACTACTGGGTGTCATGCGATCACCTGGGCTGTTGACGGCGCTTATCATCATTTTCTTCAACGTTAAATTCCTCCTCATTTTCGTCTGACTTAGAAGGGGAAGGGTTATTTGTATTTGTTACTGATGCGTTCGGCGATGTCTTCGAGCTCTTCTGCCATGCCGTACATCCTGTTGTTGTCGCGCCGGGAGACGACTGGAGAGCGGTGGACGTTCCGGCCTTCGAGGATCTTCGCGGCCAGCAAGATCAGCCAGGCTTCGAACTTGCGGCGGATTAAGCGCTTCATGGCTTCACCGTTTCGTCGGGGTCGAACCCAAACCGTCGGCAAAGCGCGTGCGCGACCCCAGACCCGACGCAGAAGGCGTCTTTCATTGCGACCCAGCGCAGAGTGCCGCGCCGACTGGTCCCCGTTACGGCTCGTACAGCCTTGCCGACCAGCTCGTCCTCGGTAAATTCGCAGCCAGACAGGGTGATCGTGCGGCTTTGGTCCTGCTTTGCGGTCAGCTCATCAATCCGCTGATCCGCTGCATTCAGGCGCTGCCGCAGTGCGTCACGCTCGGCGGTCACTCTGTCGAAGTCCATAGCCACAACCCATTCGCCGTCCGGTGCTTCGTACATCGGCGACGTTTCGGCATGCGTCAGGGCAGCCGAGTACCGTTTTACTTCGCTCATCCTGCAATCTCCATCGATACCAGATCATGGGCATTCACAACCCGCATGCCCGTTTTGTTTCCATGATTTGGGTGATATCCGTTACGCCGCTCGAATGACTTTCGCGCAGCGGCTGCATCGAGCAGGGACTGGTATCGCCCGAGAAATGTGTTTTTACCGTTCAGAGTGGCGTATACCCGCCACTCGCCCCGCTCATCCCAAGACACCCCGTGGACACCGCTTTTGTTCACGCAATGCAGGCGCTGATTCCGGGCATTTTCAAGGGGCGAGACCTCTCTTAGGTTGCACCACCGGTTATCCGTTCTGACCCCACTGATATGGTCAACGAACTCGTCTGGAAACTTGCCGTTCATGTAAAGAAAGGCCAGCCGAGCGAGGTAGTGGGTCTTCTTGTTGATCATCACCTTCAGATAGCCTTTGCGATCTTTGGTCGCCACTACAGATCCCGCTCTTGTCCGGCTTCGGCCAACCCTCCACTTGAACACTCCAGTTTCCGGGTCGTAGTGCAGAAGCTCTTTCAGTTGAGCCTGAGATATCGGCATGACGAATACCTATGCCGGGGCATGCCCGGGTGGTGGAGGGTGGGGCCAGTTGTGGCTATGTGCTATATACTGCCGAAAACTATTTTGCATGCTTGGAGCGCTACAAAGTGGCAGGATCAAAAAGCTTTAAAAATCTATATAAAAAAATGGATGCGACATCTAAAACGAGATTTCACGCGTCACGTAGGTTGAAGTTGCATGCTGCTCTTTCTACTTATACGGTGGTGTTCTTGTCGCTGGTGCTAATTTTCATTTCTCTCATGCAAACCTACGGTTTAGGGGTGAATATACAAAGTAAGGGTGTTGGACTTTTGCAGGTTTTTTCTTCAGTGGCAGTGTTAGTTTATTCCCTGTTGATGGATAAGAATGACTATTCCAGTCAGTCAGAAAAAATGTATTCTTGCGCCTCAAAACTTGGAGAGCTTAAACAAAAGTCCCACCCGTATGTGCAGGCTGAGGAATTCGTGCAGGATGACTATGATAGGTGTCAGAGAGAGTATCATGATGTTTTGAAGCTATATGAAACTCATGCTAATAATGACTTTAGGGGTGACTACTTTCGGGCTAAGTTGGATATGCCTGAAGATTATGACATGACTAAAATTAAACGGTTTTTAGAAAGTGCTAAGTGGCGAGTTCTTTATTTTTTTAATTTTATAAATTATCCTATTATTATTTGCTTTTTAATGTTTGCTTTGTATTGGGTTTCTTTCGGTTTTGTGTTGCCTCTCGAAGCGTTAAGCACATTAAGTTAACCTCGCAGATGAGCTCGATCATCTCGCCGTAATCGCCGAGTATTTCCAATTGCGCGGTCACTGCGGAATGTGGATGATCCGGCGAATTGAAATTTTGCAGAGATATCCATAATGTACACGGGTATTTAGGAAATCCATTATTGGAGGTTGAATGGAGTTTTACTGGGTGAATGTTGGCGGCACTCATAAGGAAGTCTTGGAAAGAAATTTTCTTTGGGCCCCGGTCAGCTCTTTAAAAAGCAATGGCAAAGAGATGACCTTGACTCATTGGGACAATGTCGGAGCTGTAAAATTTGGTGACATCATCTTTTGCTGTAAAGAGAAACAGATATTCGCAATCGCCATAGCAACCGCGGATGCGTTCGACGCCGAGAGACCGGCTAGTCGGTCTTTCAATGCGTGGAGCAACCGGGGACGCCGAGTCGATATTGATCTTACTCAACTGGAACGGCCAATTCTGCGCGATGAGATAGCCGCAGCGTTCATGGATCAGTTTGACAGCCAGGCCAGTCCGTCACTGTTCACGAAGGGTGGCACCTTAAATCAAATCTACATGGCGCACCTACCTGTCCGTGCTGGTGTCTTCTTGTTAGAAGTAAGCGGTCAACTGGCAGATTTTGACAATCTGCTGATTACTCGGGGGGCGTCTGGTAAAAAGGTAGACAAGACCACGCGAGAATCGATCGTCCAGGCGAGGGTCGGCCAGGGGCAATTTAGAGCGTCGCTACTAAGCATCTGGCAAGGGCGCTGCGCTCTCACGGGGATTGAAAATCCGGACTTACTTGTTGCGTCACATATCGAAGCGTGGTGCATGGCGGACAATGTAGCAAGACTTGACCCTGATAATGGCCTCCTTCTTGCTGCCCATATCGATCGACTATTTGATCGCGGTCTCATCTCGTTCGCCGGCGACGGGGCCCTTTTAGTGAGCGGTAGGCTGAGTCAACACGATCGAGCAGTATTCGGTCTTGATCAGTTTGCCGGGATTGTTGGGTTATCCGCTGGTAACCATAAATATTTAGTGAGACATCGCTCTGAGTTTAGATTTTAGAGCCCTCGATTCGCTGATTGGCAGGATTTAGCAGCTACTCACATAGACCGTAGGCCGATGAACATTTCTGGCTGGTATCGGCGCGCGCGATAAGGTCTACCAAATCGAACTGGCGGCCACCGCGCGCGGTGTTGCTCCAATCGACCATCCGGTCAATCCCGTGTGTGACGGAGCTGACCTTGTCATCTGATCTGACGGTGGGGTCGGTCACGGTGGCAAAGAACGTGGCGGCGCCTCTCTTGCTGGCGATGCTCACCAACCGCTCCCACTCGCGCACACGATCAACTTCTTCCGGCCACCTGGCCGCGATCTGCCTGAGCTCGTCCTTCGCACACATGATGCAGGGCATGCAGCCAACACGGTTGCAGCCTTGCAAGTAGAGCGGGTTCGGTTTGATGCCGGCCGCGCGGTGAGCCTCGAAGACTGAATCAACCGTCCATTTCAGGATGGGTCGGTAGTTGAACAGGCCGCCTCCAACCTCATCGCACTCTGGCAGGTACTTGCGTGCCGGCGATTCATCAGCCCGAACACCCTGCCAAGACAGAAGCATGTTCTCGCCGTCCATGAGCGGCAGGTACACCTGCTCGATGATTGGGTTTCGCTTCAGTTCATCAGTGCAGAACCGGGCTTTGGTGCTGGGAAATCGGCCTTTCCACAGGCACAAGTCCAAGAACGGGTTGCCGGTTGGGTGCAGGACTTCAAGAGCGCCCAGCACCAGGGATTCCGCCACACCTTTTTCGCGCCATTTCGTTTCGATGAATTTGCGCTTACCGGCGATCTGCCTGGAGAAGTCAGCTTTCACCCAACGGATGGGAACGCCAGTGGCCTCGGCCAGGTAGTGGATGTAGTCGTACGTTTCGGGATGCTCATGCCCGGTGTCAGCCACCACTGCGCTGAGGTTCGGCACCTCCAGCTCTCGGGCGACCAGCAGCGTAGCTGTGCTGTCCTTACCGCCGCTCATGCTGACGATGTTGTGAATAGGCATAGGGGATCCTCGCCGGCTGGCGTGAAGTAAGTTTGTGGGCTATTGCTTGAAGATTCGGCATACCGCCGAACCAAGGAGGGCGCAGATGAGCAACAAGCTAACGCTTAAGGAGATCGCTGAAGGCACCGGACTTACGATTGACCAAGTCGGTGCGTACTACGCTGATTGCGAGCAAAGGCCGGATGGGACATGGGCCATTTACTTTGACCCTAAAATCCCAAAGGACCTACTTGAGGGGCTGAAGGGATTCTACACCTTCGACCTGCCTGCCAAGCCATCAGCACAATAGGCAGGTTCAGGCGGTGATGCGCTCGCCGATCACGGTAGTGGTGAACTGAACGGTGTATTCGGTGACCAGCGCGAACTCGCCGCCGCAGGTATCACAGGACATGTTTTTGTCGCCGTAATCTTCCGTCTCGATGTGGATGACGGTTGCGCAATGCGGACACTTGCATTCGTCTTGGCAGCGATAATCCCACTCGTCGTAGTCGCTCTCGGCTACCTTGGCCAGCGCCTCGGCTTTCGCAACGGCGTCTTCTGCGTCTTGGCAAGGTTTGCAGGTGAAGCCGTCAGGGTGCCCCCATGGCGTTTCGGTAAGCTTCGAGCGGTGCGTGCCGCATAGCCTGCACACATTGTGCTTATCGCAGACGCTGTAGCTCCACTTTTCGCCAGTGCCGTTGCATTTGGCGCAACCGGACACCCAATACCAGGCGCCATCGATACGATCGGCATAAAGCCCTGTTTCGGGAGGGGCAAGCCTGACCTCCGGCAAGCCATTGGTGTGTGGCTTGCCATGCCTGGCTTCGTTCCAGATATTCGTTTTCCCTGACCGCAGGCGTTCAGTCCACTCGCCGGGGATCTCCGGGATCAGGATCTTCGTGTTCTTGTCCATGGATTATCTCCAGTCAGGCGCCGCCCTCCGTGACCGGTGGTGGCAATTTGGTTTGGGTTGGGGTATTACGGGTGACCGGCATGGGGCCGGATCAAGGAGCGACATGAAACTCACAGTAAACCAGATTGAAAACGCTAACCTGGCTTGGATTTTTGATGTGTTCGTCCAAAAGGGCGAGATTAATGATCCAGGCCGTACCGAGTTTCACAAGTTGATTGTGGCAGAACGCCCATCGTCGGTTAAGCCTTCCCGTCTTGATGAAACGAACCTTCACATCGTTCTGGACGAGGTAGATGATGCGGTTCTGGCCGATATCAAAGAAAGACTTCTCAGTAACGTTTCGCTTGCAGAGGCGCACGACACAATTCGTCAAGGGAAGTGGTATCTGGCGACGATGGATATCTCTCCTGCTTAGCAGTCATAGCAACCCGTTCCAATGAACGGGCCGCGGCTATTAATTCCTTAATCAGACCCCACTTTGTACCTATTTGGCTGAGGGTGGGGTATTACGGGTGACCGGCATGGAGCCGGAATCAAAAGGAGTATGTATGGCACGTAGTACTGATACTGCTTTGACTATTGTTAAAGCCGGTGGAAACGTAATCCTGAGCAGTACCATTGGCTCTGACAATGTTTCCAAGATCGTTCAAGCCGCGAAGGGGACTGGAGCTCACGTTACAGTTCAAGCTGGTAGCCGTGACTCATTAGTCATGGCCAAGATCGCTAAATTGGCACCGGGCAATGTAACTTTCGATCTAACTTAGTCATTGTCCCTAAAAGTAAGCATTTTGCTTTCCTTGAAATGCTGGAGTTTCCGCGTCACAGATGGTGATACCGTGATTTCGTGTCGCGGAGGCTTAAAGAACTGCGCCGAACCCTCTCGGCCAAGTGCG
Organism: Pseudomonas sp. 14P5.3.2; assembly: GCF_057799175.1. Lineage (NCBI taxonomy): Bacteria > Pseudomonadati > Pseudomonadota > Gammaproteobacteria > Pseudomonadales > Pseudomonadaceae > Pseudomonas > Pseudomonas sp. 14P5.3.2. The sequence goes on from NZ_JBYOKU010000003.1 coordinate 216,023, forward strand.
TGTAAATGATGAAGCGCTAAGGTCATCGCCTCTCCCTGTTCTTCGATTTGGTGCCAAGCCATCAAGTCAGCGAGTACCTGCCGAGTTCCTGCCAGCGCATGCATCCGCAATTCCTCTTCGCCGCGCTCCTTCCTCTTCGCCGCGGCTTTCTCTGACCGTTCCGCATTGCTCTTGGCCATGGCCTACCTCTTCAATTCCGCTAGCCGGCAAATCCAGCCAGGTCTGTCGTTTGGATTGTTGGGGGGGGGGGGGGTACGTCTTACGCTGCTGCTTACACCAACATCCGTTTATCACCCTCTTTGATCGATGGTGGCGTGATTCTGATTTGTGGGCTATTGATAGAATTGAGAAGGTTGGTGGTGGAAAATATTTATATAGGATTTCTTTGTTAGATAAGGAGAGCGTTGATGGTTTTTCACAGGAGTTATGATATTGGATTTTTGGATAAGGTTGCATACGGGGTACTGGCAATATCTTACTCAGGTGTGTACGTCGATGATCCTGGTGTGCAGCGATATATAGGGCAGCCATGTGTTGCGGCGGCATTCTATCAAGGTTATCTAATGATTGCCGCAAACAACGTCTGGCGTACTAATGGGCCGGGTATAAATTACGCAGAAAGCGAGAATGATGATAATGTAGGTAATGACAATATTTTTCAACTGATAGTGCAGTATTTGCGCTCAGATGGTATTAATGAGCCAATTTGTATTTTGGGTAATCCGCTAGGTGAATCAGATACTACATATCATGCTGAGCTCCAATTGTTTGATTATTCTGGCGGGCACTTCCAGGGGAATGTAATTGGTGTTTCTAAGCCATGCTGCCAGACCTGTGCTAATGAGCTGCATAATGCAGGGATAGGAATAACAGACTTTCATGGCGGGCCCACAACAGCAGCCCATCCATATGGGCAACTTCCTTACGTCGCTTATATTGCGTAGCGGGAATTATCTTGGCTTGGCGTCGCCATCCAACATCGTGTACATAATTGCTGCTCACGCTGCTACCTTCACCAGCCTCACGCCGGCCATGCTGAACTTGTCGCCTTGGGCCGCGACCATTGCGTCGAGCTTCTCCCAGTCCACGGTCAGAACCGAGATAGGGGCTTGGCCGTAGGCGACAGCTTTGATCAGCGATTCCAGATCGAACACTTCAGCCTGCAGGTTCACTGGCGCCGCGGTTGTGGTCGCTGGCTTCGGCGCAGATTGAGCCGGCGCGGTGGCTTTAACCGGTGCCGGGCTGGCAATTGGAGCCTGTTCGACCGGCGCCTTGGCTTTCGCTTCATCCTCGATGCGCTTCAACTCCTGCTGACGGATCTGCTCGCGCTGCGCTTCGACTTTTTGCTCTTCGGCTTTCTGGTGTTCCGAGATCCGCACCTTGATCAGCGCGACCAGGTCGTCGTTCGCTTTCATCACCAGCTGCTGAACGTCGTTGAACAGGAACATGTAGTCGGCTGGGAGCTCGTCCAGGCTGGCCAAGTTGCTCCGGATGCTGTCGCCGATCTGGCCTGCGGCAATCTTTGCCCGGGCCAGCTCGGAATCGGCAGAGTCGCGCAGGCTGCTGATCGTCTTTTTGCCTTTGATGGCTCCGGCGAAATCTGCAGGAACCGCCGGCATACGCGCTTTACCGCCCAGTGAAGCGTTGATCTGGTCGATGTGGACCTGAAGTGCCTTGGCTGCATCCATGACGATGTCTTCACGGATGCTGAGCTTGCGGGCTTTCACCAACTTGTCGAGCATCAGGCGTTTGGCGCGCGCCTCGGCGCTGATTTCGTCAATGGTGCGGAACAGCGCGTCAATGCTTTCGGTTTGGCTCAGCGCGTGCTGCTTGGCGGCTTCCAGTCGCTCCTCGACATCGCCACACCATTTGACCGCTTTCTCAGCGTCGGCGAAATCCTGATCGGTTTCCAGCTCGGTGTTGATTGAGCTGAAGACAGCCAACGAGTGGGCTTTGAACTGCTCCAGGTTGCTGGCGGTGACCATGCCGGTCACTTCGATGCGCAGAGCGGGCAAGGATTCTGGCGTTTTACCAACGGCCTCCGGCACCACCTCGGTGGGAGTGAAGTCCTGCAGGTCGGCTTGGAATTGTTTCCAACCCGCGACGAGCGTTGCGGCGCGGCCGGGCACCGGCGCGTATTCCATCGACACGAAGTTTTCCTCGGTGCCGTCGGAGCAGACGAAAATTACTTTCTCGGCGCCGCTGACCAGCAGCTGCTGTTCGAGCTGCCAGTAATAGTGCGGATCCAGCGTGCCGGCGCGAACGTCGGCAGCAAGTTGCTCGTTCCACATTTTGTGTTCGAACAGCACGTCGCATAGGATTGTGCAGCCGTCGAGGGATGCGAGCAGATCACCTTCGGTGCCGACGACGGGAAACAGATCTTCTCCAATTCGTCCTTCGAGAATCGGCCGAGCAAGCGCCTCCGCTTCGTGCCCTTTGTCGAACAGGTTTTTCTGCACCCACCACGATACGTCGCGGTCGAGACCGGTCTTCTTCGCGTGCAGTAGTTCGGTGCGCTTCATCTGTTTCGATGCGCCCATCATTGCCGGCGCTTCGGAGGCGGTGAAGTAGTTAGCGCGGAGCGCGTGCCAGGCTTCGGAGCCCTGAGCGACATTGTGGATTTTCATTCGTGGTCTCCTTCAATCGGCGCGAGCGCTTTGATCTTGGCGATCTGCTCTTCGCTCAGTATGAATTTGCTGCTGACAGTTGCGATCAGGTGATCAGGGGCGGAGCGGCCGGCGTCGACAGCGACTTGCCATTTAGGCAAGTTCTCTGCGAGCTTCTCGTCGGGGTAGGGCGGAAGTTCAGCTGGTGCCGCGCCACGCGCCGGTGATACGTCGCGAATGGTTGGTGCGGTTTCTTCCAGCTCATCCGGGCTGTACACGCCGAGGATCACGTCCGGGCAGTAGAGGCGCGACCAGCGCTTGGTGGCGAGGTACGCCAGTTGCTGGCGAGGGTCATCAGCCCAAAGTGTGCTGTTGCGGGTGCGAGCCTGGGCCAGCAGCAACTCAAGGACTCGCGGCTCGTCTTCGCCCCGGAAGGTCGCCCAGACCTTTACGCCCAGACCTTCCTCGTCCTCAAGCTTCCAGCCCGGGACGCGGTACTCGCCTTTGTCGCCGTTCTTGATGGTGAATTTGCCGATCACCTTTTCCCAGGCGCCGTACCACTCGTAGTGCAGGCGATCCACCACCGGTGCGCAGGTAGTGATTACCGCGTTTACCAGCTGTGCCTCGTAGCCCAGCACGCCGTTCACCAAATGTGTTTTCTGCGCCACGGCGAACGGGTTCATCTTCCACTGCATCGACTGCATGACGACCGCCAGACAATCCGCTGGGTTGCCGTTGAAGTGCTTCGGCAGCGTGGCGCGGCCGGTGGCCATGACTTCGGCCAGGCGCATCATCTTGTCCAGGCTGTCGCCGTCCAGCACCAAAGCGCTGGTGCTGGTTGCTGCGTGCGGAAGGACGTGGAGGTTTCGGTCGTGCGCCACCGGCGCAACGCTTTGAGCGGACATGACTGTTCCTTGCCGCGCGCTGCGCAGCGATTGAATGCTTGGTTTATTGAGTGATGCGATCGGCGAGGGCGCTGAGCAGCATCAGGAAGGTGAAAACGCCGAGGGAGGAAAACGCGCCGCGCCAGATGATCAGACGGCGCGCCCATTGGCGACTGGTCACTGGAACACCTTGTAGGTGGTCGATTTTGGAACTTGGCAGGTGCCAGGCTCGCTATTGACGACCTTGAGGGCGCCTGCGCCTACCACCAGAACCACGACGAGAATCCAGTAGATAAGATTCATGCTTTGACCTCGTAGGCGACCGTCCATTCACCACACATGCAGGCCCTACCACTCCATGCATGCACGTTAGGGATGCCTGCGTCGTGCGCCAACGAAAGCGCACCCAGCCACTTGGAGTGGGTGAAGGCCAAGATCATGCGGTCGGCGGGGAGCTCTTCGATTTCTTCGTCAATCAGCGATTTCACAAGGGGAGTAGTCATGCCGAGACTCCTTTCAGGTAACCGTTGCGCTCGACGAACTTGGCGTCCAGCGCATCCCGATAACGATTGGCGGTAGGCGTGTCGATGATCTGGGCGAACTCCGCCATTTCGATCATGCCCATTACGAAGGTGCGATCCGGTACCGGAGTGCAGGATTTGCGCATCTTCGCGATTTCAAGGCCCAGCCGGGCCAGTGCTACTTGGTTACTCATAACCCGTCGTCCTCGGCAGCTTCGCGCTCAGCAGCAACAGCATCGGCGGCGTGAGGGCGGAGGAAGTTGGCGGCGATCGCCTCAAGCTGCGTGACCGGGCTGTTACTGCCCAGCAGGTGCTTGGCGTGCGTCAGCGCCTCGGCCGAACTGCCAACCACGACGGCCAGCACCAGGTTGGCGAACGAGTCTCGATCATCCAGCCCGTCGATCTGCCGCTGATTCAGGTGGTGCTGCAGGTGTTCGGCGTACTCCGCCGAGGTTACCCTCCGCACCGGGCCAAACCGGCGCTTCCATTCCACATCCGAGCCACACACCAGTTGCTCGGCGGCGCTTTCCAGCCATTCCCGCTGATCGTCTGGCTCGCTCACCGCCGGAGGCAACTGAGCGTCGAAGTTGGCCTGACAGAGTTTCAGTGCTGCGTTCATGCGACCTCCGGCCAATGGCGCTCAATGCTCTGTTTTGCGTAAATGGACAGCCGCTGGTAACTGTTCACGCCGCCGCAGCCAGGCATGGTTCCTTCCAGCTCGACGCAGGCGCGGATATCGCAGCTGCGCGAGCAGACCCAGCCGCCGTAATGACAGCGATGGACTTCACCTTTCGGCTCTGGGTGATAGGCGAGGCCGCCTTTCCACGATGGCGAGCCGCGCAGCTTCAGCCCGCAACCTCGGCAAACTGCTTGTGTGTCGGTGCAGTTGTGCATGACGACCTCCAGTGTTTTGGGTTAGGCGATGACGATTGATGCCAGATGTGCGCGGCAGTCACGGACGCGGTCGGCCGCCGTCTGCAGCTCGGCGCCGAGCGCCTTGAGTGCGCCGAGGTGAATCATTTCGCGACCACGGATCAGGGTGCCCTGGTAGTTGTTGCGGCTGTCGCAGGTCGAAACTGCGACGGACACGCCGTTAACGGTGACCGAGTAACCGGACTGGCCTGCATGGCCACGAACTGTGGCGAGTCGCTCGGCGGCGAGCTGATGGGACTTCTCGGCCAACTCCAGAGCCTTTACCGCCTCTGTGATCGCCTCCGTGTACTTGCTCATCGCTTTCTCCATTCGTTGATTGATCCAACAAAACTCGGATGCACTCATCCGCTCCGCTGGTTGCCGTTGGGCGCGAAGGAGAGTGCATTCGGGATTGGTCGGGGAAGGATGCCGGTTACGTCTCCGGCGCGGGCTTTACCGCCGTGGTGCTTGGTGCTGGCTTGATTACGCGCAAGCTACCCCGCGTTGATGCAGAAGGCCGGAGCTGATCCCGGCATATGGGTAGATTATTCCGCTACCCCATCAAGCGGTGTCGGCGCATCAGCCCGCGCATTCATCCGCATCGGGGTGTGATCTGTCCGGGGCTCAACCGGCATTGAGCAGATGGGGCAGCCCTGAAGACTACCTGTTGGCACATCCGCCGCCCGAGGCTTGGCCTCAGATCACACCCCGATGCGCTCTCATAGAGAGGATCGGGCAGTTGTAAACTCAGGATTTACAACTCAGCCGGCTCCCACTTTTTGGCGAGGATTTCATCCAGAAGAATTTCGAGCTGGGTGATTGCGCTGTTGTAGCCAAGCTCCCAATCCTTCGGAGAGGTTCTACGCTTCTCCTTGATGCGCTTTATGCCTTCACGCAGAGCCTGCTCCGATATCTCCCGACGCTCCTTGCGGCGGCGTGCCTTCGTGTAGCGCTTCTGCACCGGTGCATCCTTGCCGAGGATCTGAATGATCCGGGAAGGCTCTTTGGCTGCCGCTGCGCTTTCCTTCAGGGCCTCTTCCAGGCTTGGCCCTTTTCCGACTCTTGCCAGGATCCTGTCGGCTGCGCTCAATTCGCTGTTGCCTTCCATCTACTCACCTCGAACAGTCAAGTCTGACTTGTCGGTTGTTTTCCCAATGCACCCGTCACCAGGTGCATCAGGAAAAGGCCCGTCATGCTGCAAACAGGTCTTGCTGGCCCGCTTTAGGGTTGAACGGCTTGCGGCTGGCGAAAGACTCTTCCAGCCAATACCGCTTGGGAGTGCCAAAGCTGCTCAGATAACCAGGCTGCGACCTGCCGACGGTCGCGTGGGTGTTCAGGTTTTTCCATTCCGAGAACTCAGGCCAGGGATTGGGGTGGATGTTTTCCGGCCCGCCTACTGCCTGGAAGAAATGGTCTCTACTCACCTCGATCATGCTCATCGCTGTATCTCCGTTGATTTCCAATGCCGCCTCATCGAAGCGGCATCAGTAAATCTGTGGTCTTGCTATCCGCCCCATGCGCGGCGCCGCGGTTTCCCCACCTGGCCGGCGTCACACATTTCGTGTTCGGTGCTCTTCGCCGGCTGGCTTGCATGGTTTGGCGTCCTCCCATATGGGGAGTCCGGCAGGTTCCAGAGCCTGCATGGGGATCGAAGTTTGTGTTTCGCGCTATGCCCGTTTCCGGGGATCGATCCGCGAAGATTCCTGACTGTTAAAGAGCGGCGGGTCTCTTAAGGCCCTTCGCAGCGGGTGTGTGTCGTTGCGATGGAGTGAACATTAGGCATTCCTTCTTTTATCGTCAATAGGTATGCCTAATTTATTTTTTGTGAGCGTAAAAAAACCCGCTCGAAGGCGGGCTATTTTTTTTCGTGTTGACTGACAGTTAGGCTGCTTTCTCGAGGCCGATTATGTATCTGGCCCCCTGTTCAGGTGTAGGGACAGTCGAAAAGGTAAATTTGTGTTTTTCAGTCAAGTCTTGGGCCATAACCAACTTTTCCGGGAGGAAGCGAATATTGCTTTTGTCCGCAGATCTGTCGATAGCTTCCTCATCAGGAACGGCTAAGAGAATGTGTGGCTTCTGGTTGTGCTCAATTAGAGCATCATTGCCTCTGAGTTGGTCCAGGCGACAGACGCGAGAGAAGAATGCTTCGAACTGCTGCTGCAGGTTACGTCCTGGTCCCATGCTGCACATATTTATGGCCAGATTTGAAGAAAAGTAATCACAGTATACAGACGCCTGGGTGCTTCTAATTGTGACTGGCACCGGCACGTGAAATCGATCTGACAGCTCAGGTGCAAGCACAGCCATCGCCTTTCTCATGCTGGTGACAAGTCGATTTTGTTCGGACTTTTTGGCATGCGTTCGGAAGGCTTCAGTCATCGCACTGAGGCTTGCACATGCCCTCAACGCTTGCTTTGCAATTTCATCGAAGCTGTCGCCTTGACCCTCTTCCACGGGCCCAAGAGTTACCCCAGTTACTGGAGGAAGCCACGAGGCAAAGTCTCCAGTCTTCTGCAGGTGATCCAAAAGGCTGGCCGAAGCAGTTCGAGCTATGCCCATTAGGCTCATGCCATGCACGCCAAAAACGGCAGCCATTACATCATCGGAAAGAGCTGAGATGATGCGGGGCTTTGTGCCTGGCTCGCCGATAATTGCGACCGCGACAGTAAGCAGCTCCCCAGACATGGCAATAGGCTCAACTCGAATAGGTGCCCAAAATGCTGTCAATTCGGGGAACTCTGGGAATTGCTCGATGATATCGTTGCGTAGCCCATATCGGGCAAGCCAATCTTCTGACATATCTGCTCAACCGCGTGGGAGATTCTGGACTCGATCCAAGTGAATAGGTCGCGCAGCGCCTCTTCACTGATCATACGTTGTAGCCCAGCCTCGATGAAAAGGCCTTCAACTTTACCAACCAACGGCGCAAAGCTTTTATTCGCTTTCTTGCGTAGGGCATACCTGGCGATGTCATCAACCCCAAGGGTCGCGCCGTAATCTGAACGCTCAAGTAGCCAATTGATAATGTCGATCTCGGGTGAAGGTAGGCCAAAATCAGCCCACGTAGAACCACCAAAGCTTTGAGCGTGATCAATCGCCCAATGTTCATTTCCATCATAAATCATCTGGCCAAGATGACGATCGCCATTCGCGATGAGCTGATCGAAGGCAGCAACCAGGTCAATATTCTTCAGAGCGGTGTGTAGCTGGGTAAAGTTTCCTAATCGCGCGAAGGAGTGGCCGGCAACAGCAGCTGTGCCAAAGCCAAGCATTCGAGATTCAATTGTGATTGGCGGCTTTGCTCGAGGATCAATGAGAACCAGGTAGGGGTCTGGGATCTTCACGCCCAAGGCCTTCCCGATGACCGAGGAAACCAGCTCGGCCTGAAGCTGTGCTCGGTTATGGCAAATCTTCACGAAGGCCCTAAGGCTTGCAACAGCCTTATCTGGACGAATGTCCCCAACGAGCAAAGCGAGGTTATCCCTCCCTTCGTCTAGATACAGCTTGCTCCCCCTTTGAAGGGTCGCATATTGGATTCCTTTCACTTCCTAGAAAGCTCCGTGAGCAAATCATTAATAACGGTCCAAGCGCGATCATCGATCTCTCCGCGCTCTGCCAAACCGACCATTCGACTTATGACGGCTTGCGATTTTGGGGAGGCTTTATTCTTTGAAGACTTGAGCTGATCAAGCAGTCCGGACAGGTCGCCCTCATCGACAGTCAGCAGCTCACTGTCGTCAAAACCAACTTTTGCTTCTGCCTTTCGCATCGGCCCCTTTCCAGTGGCCAACCACATTGGCATGACCTTCAGAAAGTCGGCGGCGATCAAAAGATTCTGCCCTTCAATAGTCTTGGTTTTCCCAGAAATCCAGTCATTTACAGATGGCGCACGAACCCCGCAGGCGCGCGCCAAGGCTGCCTGCGTGACCTTTGGCGGGCCAGCCATCGCCATTTTCAATCGTTCTTGAAGTGTCCTCATTAGGGGAGCCTAACATCCGGCATCTAAGGTATTCCTATTGACCTTAATAAAAGGCATGCCTAATATCCGTACCTATGCGAATAGCCGGAGAAATCAGGCATGAATCCAAATGAAATTATTGATGCTCTCGGTGGCACTTTCCGTGTCGCCGAGCTGTGTGAAGTGCGACCTCCATCGGTAAGCGATTGGAGGAAATACGGCATTCCAAGGGCACGAATGATGTTTTTGCGCATTGCCAGGCCGGAAGTTTTCAAGGAACTGGACGCCCAAAGCGCGAAGAAATCAGCCGCATGACATCGCTGCCCGCTGATCCACTGAGCAAATGATCGCCTCTGCATCTACAGGGCGCCACGGAAACAAATTTGAGGTTTTACGAATGGAAGACTTTTTGGATGCATGCCAGGCGGCAGTGAAGGGCAACGAGCCTAAATCCCTGGCTGCAAAGATGGGTGTTCCTCATGTGAGCCTCCTGCAGCGCGCCAATCCTGACAACGATGCTCACCGCCTGACCGTGGAGCATCTGTTCGGGATCTTGCTGCACACCGGCGACATGCACCCGCTTGCAGTCCTGGCCGCCGAGTTCGGTTTTGACCTAGTGGCGAGGACCGAGCCAAAACCTGAAGCGCTCACCAAGTCGCTGATCAATGTCGCGAAGGAAGTGGCCGATCTGACCATCGCCGTTCATGAGGCACTGGGCGACAACCATGTCAGCACCTTCGAGAAGAACCTGATCCGCCAAGAGATCAGTCACGTACGCCAAAGCTTGGACGTGATGGATGCGTCAGTTAAGGCAGCCTGAATTTCAGACACAAAAAAGCCGACGTACGAGGTCGGCTTTTTCAACAGCGGTAAAACAAGTGGAGCTGATTATGCACGCACAACCACAACTGGACAATACCGGACAGGCCGCGACACGTTTTTCGAATTATGAAAATGTGTCGCGTACCACCATGTCGTCTCGCGAAATTGCTGAACTCACGGGGAAGCGTCATCCCGATGTAAAGCGCGACATCCAAGCGATGGCTTCTGAGCTCGAAGAAGATGTGAGCGATTTTGCTCACATCTATTTGGACAGCATGAATCGTGAGCAGACCGAGTATTTGCTGGACAAAGAGCTGACCGAGACCCTTCTGACTGGTTACAGCGCCAAAATGAGAAGGGCTGTGGTGCGCCGCTGGACCGAACTCGAAGAGCAGGTTCGCCCGCGCGTCCTGGCAACGCTTCCTGACTTCTCCAATCCTGCCGCCGCCGCTCGCGCTTGGGCTGAGCAGTTCGAGCTTCAGCAGGCTGCCAATCAGGCGCTTATTGAAGCTGCGCCGAAGATCGCCTTTGTCGAAAAATATGTTGAGTCTACCGGTCTGAAAGGCTTCCGCCAGGTAGCCAAACTGCTCAAGGCCAATGAAGCGCGTTTCCGCGAGTTCTTGCTCGACAAAAAGATCATGTACCGCATGGGCGGCGAGTGGCAGGCCTACCAGCCTCACATCGACGCCGGCCGCTTTGAAGTCAAGGCCGGCACCACTGACAGCGGGCACGCCTACAACCAATCGAAATTCACTCCCAAGGGCGTCAACTGGGTTGCCGGCCTGTGGGCGCAACACCAACTGAGGGAGGCCGTGTAATGGCCAGAGCACGCAATATTAAGCCTGGGCTATTCAGCAACGAACTGATGGCCGAACTTCCGGCATTCGACCGCCTGCTATTCATTGGGCTGTGGTGCTTGGCTGATCGGGAAGGGCGCCTCGAGGATCGCCCCAAGCGAATTAAGATGGAACTGTTCCCGTGCGATACCTACGACGTGGAGGCGGGTCTTGCCAATCTTGCCAGCGCGAAGTTCATTTCGCGGTACAGCGTCGAGGGTTTCAGCGCTATCGAGATCGACAACTTCCAGAAGCATCAGCGCCCGCATGGCACGGAAAAAGACAGTTCGATCCCAGACAAAGACGGTTACCTGACTGTTAACGAACGTAAGTCAAACGGTGTAATAACAGGCGTCTCACACAAGGTTAACGTTAAAGACCACCAAAATAACGTTAAGGAACAGTTAGAGCCTGTTAACCCACTGTTGGATAACGCCCTGATTCACCGATTCTCTGATTCACCGATTCCTGAAGAAGATCAACACCACTCTCTAAACGCGGGCGAGCCAGCTCCGGAATTCGAGTCAGAGCCAGATTTGGAACCTGTTGACCCAAAGTCTCCGGTAGAGATGACTCTCGACTGGATGCCTGACGCCAACCTGCTGAAGACCTACTGCGTTCACTTCGGTGTCTCGCCTGACCTGTTCACCAAGGAGGCCGTGGCCCCATTCACCGCTCACCACGAATCCGGTGGCGGGGTGCACCCGCAATCCAAGTGGGTTTCGCTCCTGGTGAAGTGGGTCAAGGACGACAAGAACCGTGCGAGCAACGTTCGTCAGTTCCCGAAACGTGAGTCGCAATCACGCCATACGGGCTTCGCTGATCGCAATTACACCGCCGGCCTGAAAATGCGGGAGGACGGCAGCTATGCGCTCTGAGCCAGTCCAAGCCACTCCAGAACTGCCGCCGGGCACCCGCATTCAGCCGGCCGACTGCGAAACCCATGGCGCCTACGACCAGAAGGTCTACGCGGTGCTGGGCAGGGAGCTGAAAAGCAATTGCCCGGAATGCAGCCGCATCGCCCGCGAGAAGTCCGAAGCGGCTGAGCAGGCCAACAAGGCGATGGAACTGCGCATGTCACTCGCTCGCAAGCTGGGCGACGCGCTGATCCCGAAACGGTTCACCACTCGCACCCTGGGCAACTACCAGGCCGAGAACGAAGGCCAGCGCAAAGCCTTGCGGTTCTGCCAGCACTACGTGCAGATATTCGACGAGATCCTGAAGACCGGCCGCTGCATGGTGCTGATCGGCAAGCCGGGCACAGGGAAAACCCACCTCGGGGCTGGCATGGCGAACGAGCTGCTGCACCACACCTCGCGCACTGCGGTGTACCGCACTGTCGGCGCGATCCTGCAAGCGATCCGCTCCACCTACGACAAGCACAGCGAGCGCACCGAGGCAGAGATCCTGTCGAGCCTGATCGACCCCGACCTGCTGGTGCTGGACGAGGTCGGCGTGAGCAAGGAGCAGCCGAGCGACTTCGAGCTGACGACCCTGTTCGCAATCATCAACGGTCGGTACGAGCAGGAGCGCCCGACGGTGGTGATCTCCAACCTCGACGCGCACCAGCTGCCGGGTGCCATGGGCGAGCGCTGCGTCGACCGCCTGCGCGAGGGCGGAATGATCGTGGTGCCGTTCGAATGGGAATCTCAGCGCGGCAAGGAGGGCTTCTGACATGACCATCGACAAACAAAAACTCCAGTCCCTGCTGTGGAGCGAGGTCGCTGCCTGGAAGGCTGACTGCGCGGAGTGGAAGCGCAACACCGAGGCGCTGCAGGAATTCCTCGGGGAGAAGACCGTGGAGGAGGTGGCGCTGGAACTGCTGGCAGAGAACGAGTCGCTGCGCAAGGCTGCGCTGGACGCCCGCGAATTCATTCTTCACGAAGCCGAGGTGCGCGGGCTTCTGGATGAAAACAACGAGGTTTCCTTCAGGCACCCAAGGCGCCAAGCGGCCATTGCATCCATCGACGCCGCCATAAGCAAAGGGCGGTCAGTTGTCTGTGGGAGCGAGCAGGGCTCATCTGCGTCTGAAGCCCCGGCCCAGCAACGCTTTGCCTGTGGGAGCGAACATCCATGAATCCCGAATACACCATCCGCGACCAGCGCGACGTCAACCGGCTGGCCGGCGTTCTCCACGCCATCGATCTAAGCAAGCCGAAGGTGGTGGTGATCCGCGACGAGAAACGCCCGGACGTCTGCAACCGCAAGATGTGGGCAATGCTCAAGGACGTTTCCAACCAGGTGATCTGGTACGGCAAGAAGCTCAGCGACGAGGATTGGAAGTGCCTTTTCAGCGCCTCGCTGGAGAAGCAGCGCGCCGAGCCTGGCCTCGACGGTGGCTTCGTCGTGATGGCCGTATCGACCCGCAAGCAGTCCCAGAAGTGGTTCAGTGATCTGTTCGAGCTGATGCATGCCTTCGGCGCCGAGCATGGCGTGCGCTGGACTGAGCAGGACAAGTGGGGAGGGCGCTACTGATGCGGACTGCCATCAAGGAAAAGAAGGCGCCCAAGCCGAAGAAATGCCGTGTTGCCTCCTGCGGGGCCTCATTCGTCCCTCAGCGCTTGGGTCAGGCAGTGTGCAGCCCAGCCTGCGCGCTGAAGGACGCGCCCCGAAATGAGCAGAAGGCGAAGAAGGCAATCGCTCAGCGCGATCGCCGGGAAATCAAAGTCCGCAAAGAGAAACTGAAGACCAGGGCTGACCACCTGCGCGAAGCCCAGGCGGCGGTGAACGAGTACGTCCGCCTGCGCGATGCGCACCTGCCGTGCATCAGCTGCGACTCAATGCCGAACGACAACGACCTCATGACCGGCAGCCGATGGGACGCCGGCCACTACCGATCCGTTGGCGCCTGCCCAGAACTGCGCTTCGAGCCACTGAACATCCACCGCCAGTGCGTGAAATGCAACCGCAACCTGTCCGGCAACGCGGTCGAGTATCGCATCCGGTTGGTGCAGCGCATAGGCGCAGACAAGGTGGCTTGGATCGAAGGGCCTCATCAGCCCCAGAAGCTTACCGTCGAAGAAATCAAAAACATCAAGGCCGAATACCGGGCCAAGACCCGCGAACTGAAAAAGGGGCAGGCAGCATGAAATTGATCAAAGCACGTCAAGCGTGGACAGACGCACAGCATGAATCCAACGCCTCAATCAGTGCGGCAGCGGCTGACCGGGCAAAATCCGCAACCGTCGTCCGGAAGGAAAAGGCCGCGCTTCGAGAGGTCATATTTGCCGCCCAGGGCGAGGACAAAGAAGAGCGCATCATGGCTGTGCGCCAGAAGATCCACATCGCCGAGACACGCCGCACGCCTATTGGACGGTCGACACATCGGGCAGCGCACCTGGTTACCATGGGGAAGGTGCAGAAGGCGATCGAGTCGTTGCCGTTCCAGGTACAGCAGTTGGGGCACTACCTCTACCACCCATGCATGACCGTCGTTCACATGCTCAACGCCGAGAAGCTGATCTGGAACGATGTGGACTTTTCTGCGCTGACGGATGCCAAGGCGTCGAAGGTGCATTGCCTGATCACCTGCGCTCTGCAGTCCTACAAGGCTGAGGCGAACGGCGGTGATGCGTGGGGCCCTGCTCGAGTGTCTGACGCCATGATGAAGCTGTACGGCATCGCTATTCAGCCCAAGCACTGGGATCGCGATTGGCTGGATATCTGGAATTTCCTGCGAACGGCCATCGCGGAAGTGGATATTCAGGCTCAACAACCTGTGTGGCAGGTTATTCACGCAGAAAATTCAGAGGACGCGGCATAAAGGTGTTGCTATGGTGGGGAATTTGATGTACTTTTCCCACACTGCGCAACTTACATCCGGCGCACAACAACTTCGAAACCCGGCCACCGCGCCGGGTTTTTTTTGTCCGGATGTGATGCTAAGTTGCCAGCTCTCATGGATAGAAAGGATCTGAGAGTGACGAAAGTTAATGGTTACATCATTGTGGAGAAAAACGGAACTTGGTTCGTAATGAACGAAGATGATGAAGTAGTCAGCCTTCACGGATCTTATGAAGCCGCTGTGGATGCAGCCGAGAAACTGCCCCCTTGCCCGCCCAAAAAAAATCCGCCAAAGCCATTGGCGCCGGCTAAGCCGAAATCATCGAAGCCTAGCGGTAGTGATGATTATGGGATGTAAATAAAGCACTGGAGCCCCGCCGAACGCGGGGTTTTTTATGTTTCGGATTTACCTGTAGCCAGGACAGCCCTAGGGAAGGCCTGGGCGTCGATAGCCGGATAGTGCGAGGTACGGAATCAACACCGGCAGCCCGCGCACCCTGACCTCACCATTTGCTGCAGCGTGGCGCGAGACTGGATCAGCGAGATCGATGCATTGGGGCGTACGCGTTGGGAGGATAATCAGGGCTTGAAAATTCCAAAGTTTGCACCCATGTATAGTCTTCCTAAGCTAGCAGGAAGCTATCGCATGAGTAACAAATTCAGCGTTGGAGATGTTGTTAGATCTGAGATCGGTGATCACGATATGACCGTGTGGGACGAAGGTCCTATTGAAGTCGGTGGTGGGGCCGTAGGTACCAAAATCATCCGGGGCACGATGCGTGATGATCTGGTGGTTTGTGCATGGTTCGCAGGAAAAAAACTTGAAACAAAGCGCTTTAACGTTTCTGAACTTGTCCTGATCAGGCCGGCGGAGCAATTCGAAAGCTGCGAAGGAAATATCGTTCAGCTAGCATCTGGGGGGCCAAAAATGCTCGTCGAGACCTCTGGTCCAACGGAAGTAGGCGGATTTGCCATGGCTAGCCCTACTCGCGGTCTTGTCAAGAGAGCCGGATCTATTCGCGAGGATCTTGCAGGTTGTAAGTGGGAAAATCGCACCAAGACCGAGCGTAAGCGTTTTCCGGTAGGGGTGCTTAAACCTGCATGAATGTCTCAGCCTTCTAATGTAATCGTAATCTGAAACAATTTTCTCTTTAAGCCTCTGCATTTGCAGGGGCTTTTTCGTTTTTGGCTCCCCACACCCATAGCTCCGCGCTGGGAGTGCAGCGGGGCCGACCTATTCACATGCACCCACGGAGTCGAGCGCATGGAGTTATTGCAGCGACTGCTCGACAAGATCGACAGGTTTGAATTGCTGATCGCAGGACTGGTCGGCGCCGTTGTCGCAAGCTGGTGGCACAAGGACGATCTGGCCGACTGGCGTGCCTGGCTGATCTTCCTGATCACCGGCATCGCCTGCTCGCTTTACCTGACTAGCATGGTCAGCACCTATCTGGGTGTGACCGAGCCGAAGATCGTCGCCGGTATCGGTTTCCTGCTGGGCACCTTCGGCGGATCGCTGCTTGCAGCCATCAACCGGGCCATCAAAGCCGCTGACCTCTGGGCGCTCATACGCCAGCGGTTCGGGGGAGGCAATCCACCATGAGCCTTGAACTGATCAACTCTATCGCCTGCGGCTTGATTGCCTTGTGGGCGACCTGGTGTGTTCTGAGCGGTCGAGTGCGGGACGGAATCCTCGGCAAGCTGATCTATTCGGCGATCGCCATCAGCGGGTTTGTGGTGATGAGCCGGGAGCAAAACATCTTCATGATGGGGCCGACGACGGCCGGGATCACGCTTCACGTCTCGCTGGCTCTGGCCGGTATGCGTCACATCTTCATGGTCATCTGGTGGCAGAGGGTGAAAGCCTGGCTCTGCCGGACGTTGAACTGTGATCACTGCCTGCGCTGTGATAGGAGGCCGGAAGGGAGCGAGCGCAGGAAGCAGTTGAAATAGTATTACTGGCAAAGCGAGGGTTTCTGTCTACGATCCACTCTTAACATCAAACAAAGGAGCTAGACGTCGATGTTCGATCAAGACAGAGTGGATTTGCTGAAGCCTGATGGGAGTGTGACTGAAGGAATATTTTCGACGGTAAGCGGAAGCAATCTTATCGTGATCAAAATGGGGGCAAATCGCGGGAAATCGATTGTCGTGAAGCCTACTGACCTTCTTCGGCGAAAGCTCTCGAATGGTGACGAGGAGACATACGAAGTCGTTGACCCTGTATTTTATGAGAGAGGCCCTGGGGGCGCGCACTATCAGCTGAAGGTGAAAAAGCTTGGTCTGCCGGAGGCTAAGGCAGCAGTCCAGAGGATTACGTATAACCTCACTGGAAATAATTCTCGAGTCAATATTGAATCAGTAGATAACTCTACGAACCTAGCGGTAGTCAACTCTCAGGTCGGTATGCACTTAGATGAGTTGCGTCGAGAACTTTCCTCCCTGAGCTTAGCTCCTGAAGAGAAGGTTGAGGCGCTGGAAATTGTCGATGAAATCCAGCAGCAGTTCGTTGGTGGTAAGCCAAAGCGATCTATCGTCACTGCACTTCTATCGTCCCTTCCTCATGCGGCGAACATCCTCAAGATAGGGGCAGCCATCAGCGCATTCCTATAGTCGAATTGTTTTTTTTGGGCCTAGATGTCCATTGAACCTCAGGTCTCGCACTGCGCGGGACCTTTTCATTTCCAAGGCAAATTTTTTGTAATCAAGCAACTCGACTGGGAGATGGTATGGACAGGCCGACACCACCAGAGTCTGTGCTTGATTTGGCGGATACGCACAGCTTTGGTATCCGCCTAACCCCTGCACCGGAGGTGTGGGACTGGCTCCAAACCGAGATCCTCGCCAACACCGGAAGCATCCCCAACGAAGACCACGCCCATCTGATCGACGCAGACATCCGTGTGATGTGGGCGTCTGCTGCTTTCACGAAGAAGGGTCGCACGATAGTGGGCCAGGCCGAACAGGTCGCGTTCCGCGCCGGCGGTTGGCAGAAGGCCCGGATGGAGCAGCAGATGCGTGATTGGTTCGGCGCCGTTCCGGCCTACATCATCACCCTGGCTGCCGACTACTGCGCCGACTGCTCCGACGCTGACTTCTGCGCACTGGTCGAACACGAGCTGTACCACATCGCACAGGCGACCGATAAGTATGGTCAGCCAGCATTCACCCAAGACGGCCTGCCCAAGCTTGAAATGCGCGGACATGACGTTGAAGAGTTCGTCGGTGTGGTTCGCCGCTACGGTGCAAGCCCGGCGGTTCAAGAGCTGGTGGACGCTGCAAACAATCCTGCTGAGGTAGGGAAAATGAATATTGCGAGGGCCTGCGGAACCTGTCTGCTCAAGTCGGCTTGATCCTTGACAGCCCTTGACGGAAACCAAATCTATGGCAGCCCTGAAAGACGAGGTGAAGGCCTTTATTGTTCAGGCTCTGGCCTGCTTCGACACCCCCAGTCAGGTTTGCCAGGCCGTCAAGGATCAATACGGCATCGAGATATCCCGCCAACTGTGCGAGCGATACGACCCAACGAAGTATTCCGGCCGAGACCTTGGCCAAAAGTGGAAGGCGTTTTTCCAGGAGTGCCGAAAGCGATTTCGTGAAGAGACGATCGATATCCCGATCGCTAATCGTGCGTACCGCCTTCGCGCACTTGGCCGTATGGCCGAGAAAGCCGAGAACATGAAGAACATGGCGCTGACTGCCCAGCTTCTGGAGCAGGCGGCAAAGGAAACCGGTGACGTTTATGTCAATCGGCGCATAGAGCCTGACAAGACGCTTGATGAAGAGATCAAAGTCCTTGAGATCGAAAAGCGCAAAGCCGAACTCAAGCTGATAGAGAAGGGGGGCGGCAACTCCAACGCCCAGCTTCTGGCTGATCTGATTGCGAGGCTGCCTTCATGATTGCCAACACCGGCAACCTATTGCTTGATCGCCAGTTGGCGCGCTGGTATCCGCTCAAGGATCACCCGGTGCAGCTCGCACTGGTTGCTGCTGTCGCGGAAGGCATTCGTTTCCCGTTGGTTCCTGCAGGTCGCCGGAGCGGTAAGACCGAGCGGTTCAAGCGCTTCCTGGTGAAGCAGGCATCCGCCTACACTGGCATGTACTTCGCCGCTGCGCCGACGCACGCGCAGGCCAAAAAGATTTTCTGGGATGACCTGAAGGCTTTCACGCTGAGCTGCATGCACAGTCGCCGGCCTTCTGAGTCTGACCTGATCATCTACCTGGACAACGGTAGCGAGATACACGTCATCGGGTTGGACAAGCCGCAACGTATCGAGGGCATTCCTTGGACTGGCGGCGGTATCGACGAATTCGCCGATATCAAACCGGATGCCTGGGAGGCCAACATTCTCCCAGCGTTGAACACCGTCAACCCAACCATGCCGGATTACCGAGCCTGGTGCTGGCTGCTCGGTGTTCCGGACGGTCTGAATCACTATTACGACCTGTGCATGCAGGCTGAGTCGGGCAGTGATCCGAACTTCCGGGTGTTCCATTGGAAGTCGGCCGAGATCCTGCCGCCCGATGTGATGGACGCGATGAAGCGGGCCATGTCGGCCAAGCAGTTCAAGCAAGAATTTGAAGCCTCGTTCGAAACAGCGTCTGGCCGGATCTACGAGGACTACAGCAAAGCGAACGTCACGAATGCCGCCATTGAGCCGCATGAGCAACTGATGTGGATGCACGACCAGAACTTCACACCCCTGTCATCCGCGATCGGTGTCCGGCGCAACGACGGCAAAGACCTTTATCTGCTGGATGAGATCGTGCTGATCAGCGCTGTATCAAAGCAGTCGGCTGCTGAGTTCGTGGACAAATTCAAGGACCACAAGAACAAGCACGTCCTGATCTATGGTGACCCCGCGGGCAAGGCTGGCGAAAAGCACGGCCACGCCTCTGACTACACCGACATTGAGGGCGTGCTGAAGGCCAATGGCTGGACGTACACGCGCAAGGTCAAGCCGGCACACCCGTCCATCAAGGATCGGCAGAACGCCGTTCGGGCAAAGATCCTGACCGCGTCAGGCGAAACCAGCCTGTTCATCAACCCTGTTACAGCGCCCTGGTGTCACAAGGGATTGAGCACGGTTCAGCTTCAGGCCGGGTCAACGTTTCAGGAAGACCAGAAGAACGACTACCAGCACATCACCACGGCGATAGGCTATTGCATCGACGTTGAGTGGCCGTGCATCAAACGCATAGGCGGAACACGCCGAATTGGAGGCTTGGCCTGATGCCAGTGCAATCGACAAACCCGGACTACGACGCGCACATCGCCGAGTGGGAGATGATGGATGACGCGCTCGAGGGTGAGTGCGCCGTCAAGCGCAATGAGCGCAACCTGCCCAAGCCGAGCGGCATGGTTGAGGCTGAAAAGCTCGACGCCGCCGGTAACAAGTACCTTAACGCGAACTACACGGCCCGGGCTCAGTACGAACACTGGGTGCGCGACTCTCTGCGCTCGATGATGGGGTTGGTGTCTCGGTTGATCCCGGAGATCGAACTGCCCGCAGGTTTGAAAGGGTTGGAGGACAACGCTACGGCGGACGGCTTCGGTCTGAAGCAGCTTTTCTTCCGCATGGTGCGCCAGGCCATCTCGCACGGTCGGGTGCCGCTGGTGGTGAACATCGATGGGCGCGGCGAGCCGTATTTCTCGACGTATGCCACGCGCAACGCCATCAACTGGGACACCGCAGATCAGGGCGGCCGGCAGGATCTGGTCCTTTCGGTGTTCCGCGAGTTTCGCAAGAAGGGCGGCGATCGCTACAGCCACGACTGCGACACTGTTTTCCGTGAGTTCTTCATGAAAGACAGTGTCTGCCACACCGCGGTGCGTAATGAGGGCGGCGAGCTCGTCGAGGGCGAGAAGCCCTTGGGCACCACCGGCACGGACAACCGGCTGGTCAAAGGTTTGCAGTACCTTCCGGTGATCTACTGCGGCTCGACCGACAACTCGCCGGACGTCGACGAGGTGCCGCTACTGACCATGGCACGGGCCGCGTTGAAGTCGTATCAGCTGAGTGCTGACTACTTCACTGCGCTGCACCAAACCAGCCATCCGCAGCCGTGGGTGTCCGGTCTCGATGACTCCGTAGAGCTTAGCGTGACGGGGCCGTCGGCGGCATGGGATCTTGGCCCCAACGGACGGTGCGGCTATCTGGAATTCCAGGGTGCCGGCGTCGAGGCTGTTCGCAAGGCCATGGATGCCCAGAAGAACGCCGCGCTTGAGGCTGGCGCCAAGGTAATGGACGTGGCCGGCACTGAATCGGGCGAGGCGCGCAAGACACGCCAGAACGATCAGCACGCCACGCTGCACAGCATTGTCGTTACGGTGGCAGAGGCGGTGGAGCAGGGCCTGCGGTATGCAGCTGAGTGGAAGGGCTACGACCCCAAGCAGGTGAAGTTCAAGGTAAATCCTGAGTTTGTGACCCCTGTGGTCGATGCCCAGGTGCTTGCTGAGCTGCTGAAGGGCGTGATGGCCGGGACGATCAGCGCTGACACCTACTGGCAGTACCTCACCACCGGCAAGCTACCGGACCGCCCATATGAAGATGAAGCCGACCTGATCAGCGATGAGCGCGAGTCCGCCGGCATCAACCTGGACAAAGAAGATGCCAACGATAAGCCAGGCGCAGGCGGACAGCCAACTGCTGGAGCAGACGACCCGTCACTCGGTAATGCTAGAGCGGCTTAAAGCTGGCGAGGTCAAAAAGTTCGAGAAATACTTGCGTCAGATCGACAGGCTCGTGCGGGAGCAGTTGACGCGCAAGGAGCTGACCACCTACAGCCGGGATCGCCTAGAGGAGTTTCTGGCCCGGGTGGACGGCAAGCTGCTGGAGATCTACAAGGCCTATGGCGACTTGGTGCAGGCTGATCTGGTCGATATCTCGCTGTACGAGTCGACCTTCGAGGCAAAAAGCCTGAGCAACGCGCTGTCAATTGACGCGGTCGTCCCGACCAACGCCGTGATCCGAGCGGCGGTGTTCTCCTATCCGCTGCAGGTGAAGGGCATCGACGGCGGCAAGCTGCTGAAGAGCTTCATCAGCGGCTGGACGCGGACTGAGACGATGCGGGTCACGAACACTATTCGGCTTGGCTTCGGCCAAGGCCAGACCAACGCTCAGATCATCCAGGCTATCCGCGGCACCGCGGCGCAGAACTTCACGGACGGCGTCTTGGCGGTGAGCAACCGCAACGCCGCCTCTGTGGTGCAGACTGCGATCCAACATGTGGCCACCACGGCCCGGATGGAAACGCTGAAGGCCAACAGCGATGTGGTGCTGGGCTATCGTTGGGTGTCGACGCTCGACCGCAAGACCTCGCAGCAGTGCAAGGGCCTGGACGGCATGCGCTTCGATTTGGGCAAAGGGCCTTTGCCGCCGGCGCACATCAACTGCCGGTCGACTACAGTGCCGACCACCAGGCTTTCGGAGACGTTTGCCAAGGACGCCACGCGCGCTTCGGTGGGCGACAATGGTGGAGCGCAGGTCGATGCAAGCCTGAGCTATTACGAGTGGCTGGCAACGCAGCCGGCGAGCTTTCAGGATCATGCGCTCGGCCCTGTGCGGGCCAAGTTATTCCGCGATGGCGGCCTGACGCCTGAGAAGTTCGCCAAACTGCAGCTCGACAAGTCGTTCAAGCCGCTGACCTTGGCGCAATTGAAAGATGCAGAGCCTGACATGTTCATCCGAGCAGGCGTTACACTCGGCGCTCAACCAGGCTGAGATACCGCATGCAGATCATCGTCGAGGACGGGAAGGGCAGGCCAGACGCGAATAGCTTCGTACCGCTCGAGAAGCTGACCTTCTACCGCGACTACTACGGGTTCCGGATCCCTGAAGCAGAGGCCGAACAGGTCGATCTGCTGCTGCGCGCTGCAGCCGATATCAACACTCGTCAATGGAAGGGCAGCAAGGCCAATCCCAAGCAGGCTATGGCCTGGCCGCGACGTGACTGCAAGATCGAATATCAGACTCTCTCAGAGACATTCGTGCCCTTTGAGCTTGAGTGGGGCCAAGTACGGCTGGCAGTTGAGCTATACGCCGCCGAGCAGGGGTTTCAGATCGAGGAGCCGACTCACTGCACTGAGCCAAACGGCCGGCGCACGCGGTTGAACCGCGCGACGCCCGGTTTGCGCATGCGCCCGCCGCCATATGCACCGAGCAGGACGCAGTTCGCCGACTACCTTAAAATGCGCGGTTTGCACTTGGTAGCTAAGGGATAACTGATGTTTGGATTGCTGCGTTGGATCTGTTTACTCGTGGCGCTGGTAGCAATGATTGGACTTGCCTTTTTGCTTGGTCTGTCATTTGGTCTGGGAAATAATCACGACAAGTTTATTACCGAGACAGTACCTGTCCTCTCCATGCTTGGAGGATGGGTGTCAGGTCTAGGCGCATTGCTTGCAGTGGGCTTTGCATTGTTACAGTCACACAAGCAACACGAAAAAGAGAGAGCCCGATGCCGCATCCTACTTGAGCAGGGGGAATGGTTTTTAAAAGTCCAAATAGTTTCGGATGGGATAATTCCATCTACGATTCTTGCTGCGTCAATCTTATTTGATGGAAAACAGAAATATGAACTATCGAGCTTTCCAAGGTTAGGCTTTTCGTTTCCTAAGAAGCTGGATAGGGGGGACGTATCAGCTTTAATCGATGTGAACAGAGATGAATATCGGCGATTAGCTCTAGTTTTGGTGGGGTTATCTATAGCCGAATTGGCTAGCCGAAACGTCGTACTAGATCGCTACAACTCGCAAGCAGCTGAACAGTATTTTTCTGAATTGAAACTATGCGGGGAGCGCGATGCTTGCTTGCTGCTTAGGACTGCGCACGCTGATCTGAGACATCCACTGCCTCCTGAGTTAATGCGTACTTGCTTTTCTCTTATTGAAGCTGAACAGCGAGAGGTGTGGATTAGAGATAGAGAATCTCTCAGAAACGAGTTTCAGCAATACAGGGATCTCTGTAGACCGACTGATGGTGAAACTCCAGCCGATTGAGGGGCCACAAGCAGCAACGTAAACATTAGACGCGATCAACAACTGACCTCGGCCATGCCGGGGTTTTTTTATGCCCGTCAGGCGGGCCAACCAATCCCCAGGGGATACCCATGCCATTTGAATTTGACCCGGCCGCCGCTGGCCTCACCCTCGACGCAACTCAGACCGCCGCCCTCCAGGAAGCGCTTGGCGGAAAGGTTCAGGAGTATCTGGACAAAGAAGTAAACGGGCTCAAGTCCAAGAATCAGGAATTGCTTGGTTCTAACCGTACCATCAAGACCGAACTGGACAAGTTGAAAGGTCAATTCGAAGGCCTGGATATCGACGCTGTGAAAGGCTTGCTCGCCAAGGTCGGTCAGGACGAAGAAACGAAGCTGATCGCTGAGGGCAAGATCGACGAGGTGATCAACCGCCGCACCGAACGCCTGCGCACCGACTCCGAGAAGCAAATCAAAGCCGCCAATGAGCGCGCCGACAAGGCCGAAGCCTTCGCTGCCAAATACAGCGATAAGGTGCTGGCCGACTCCATCCGCGCTGCCGCCATCAAGGCCGGCGCGCTTCCCGAGGCTGCCGAGGACATCATCTTGCGCGCCCGGGGCACTTTCAAACTCAGTGAAAACGGCGAGGCAATTGCCACCGACCGTGACGGCGAGGTCGTTTACGGGAAGGACGGGAAAACCCCGCTGTCGCCGCTCGAATGGGCAGAATCGTTGCGTGAAACAGCAACACACCTGTGGCCAAGGGCTCAGGGTGCCGGTCCGACCGGCGATCAAGGTGGCAAGGCCACGAAGAAATGGGGCGAGTACACCGAGCAGGAGCGCGCCGCGCTGGCCCGGGACAACCCCGACGCATTCAAAAAACTCCAGGCCACCAAAGGAACCTAATCCATGGCAACTACCCAACTGACCGACATCTTCGTCGGCGACTACTACGCCTCGCTGGCGCCGGTTAACAGTCCGGAAAAGACCGCTGTTTACGAGTCGGGCATCGTGACTCGTTCGCCTGTGCTGGATGCGATCGCGTCCGGCAGCCAAGGCACCGCCGAGATCAGCTACTGGCAGGATCTCAACGCCGATGAAGCCCCGAACATCAGCAACGATGACCCGAACGACCAAGGCGAAGTCGGCAAGGTCGAGCAGGACAGCATGCGTGCCCGCGTCCTGTACCTCAACAAAGGCTACGGCGTAACCGATCTGACTGCGGAGCTGGCCAACACCGAGCCACAGCAGCAGATCCGTAACCGCTTCGGCACCTACTGGACTCGCCAATGGCAGCGCTACACCTTGGGTGCCGCTCGCGGCATCATCGCCTCGAACATCGCGAATAACGGTGGTGACATGGTTATCGACGCGGGCGCGACCATCAACGCCAATGCCTTCCAAGACGCCGCGTTCACTGCGGGCGATGCTGCTGATCAGTTCGGCGCGATCGGCGTGCACTCGGTCGTGATGAACCAGATGGTCAAGCAAGATCTGATCGAGTACCTGCGCGACTCCGACGGCAAGATCATCCTGGCCACCTACCTGGGCAAACCTGTGTTTATGGATGACGGCCTGATCTATGGCGCTGGCAAGTACCTGTCTGTGTTCTTCGGCCAGGGCGCTTTCGGCTACGGCGAAGGTGCCCCGAAGGTGCCGGTCGAGCTGGAGCGTAAGCCGGGCGGCGGCAACGGTGGCGGTGCGGAAGTGCTATGGGAGCGGAAGACCTACATCCTCCAGCCTGCTGGTTTCAGCTGGAAGGGTTCTGAAGCCCAGAACGCCAGCCCGACCGCGACCCAATACGCCGCCGCAGCCAACTGGCAGCGCGTGTTCAGCCGTAAGCAGGTTCCATTCGCCGCCGTGATCAGCGGTACCACCACGCCGTAACTCGGCCCACATAACCTGGCGCCCGTATGGCGCCAGAATGCTTTTGAGGTGACTTATGAAAGTGATCTATACGGACAAGCCGGGCAAAGAGCGCGGCGTGTGCTACCGCCTGCTGAGCGAATTCTTCGGTGTCATCGGCTCCGCTACCGAAGTGGTCGTCGATGGCGATGCCCCGGATATCGTCGATGCCTACCAAGCGGCTGGCATCAAGGTATCCGACGGCAACGAACAGGATGCCCAGGAAACCGACCCTCTGAAAATGAAGGTTCCCCAGCTGAGAGAATGGCTGACCGAGAAGGGCATCACCTTCGATCCGACCGCCAAGAAAGAAGACCTGCAGGCCTTGGTGCCAGCGGAATAAGGACAAGCACATGACCGACTTCATCACCGTCGCCGATGTTGACGCTCAGCTCGGTCCTGGCTGGGCCGGCACCGGTGATCCGGTCCTTGCCGTGACCATGGCCAATGCCTGGCTCACGACCAAGATTAAGCGGGCTGTTCCAGATCCGGTACCGGCCGAGATCAAAACAGCCGGCGCCCAGGTCGCCAAAGAGGCGGCGGCGGGCAAGCTGTACACGTCCACGCAGAAAGAAGTGCAGAGCAAGACCGTATCGGCTCAGTCCGGCACGTCGGTGAGCAAGACCTACGTGGCGGGCTCTACCGATCAGTCAGCGGGCGTGAATTTCGCTCTGGCGCTGCTCGACCCGTGGATCAAGCGCTCCGGCGTAATGATGCTCAAGAGGACCTGATCATGGGCATGCGTGAAGAGATTCAGGCCGAAATGGCGGAAGCGTTCGATGATCCTGATGGCCTTGCCGACGCGGTGAAGCCAGTGACAGGTGTCCGCAAGGTTGTGGGCGAGTATGACCCTGACCTGGGCGGCGCGCCGGAGGTGACCACCACCTACGGCGGTCGCGGAGTATTTGGCAGCTACCTAGCCAAAGAAATTGACGGCTCCTTGATTCAGACGACCGACGAAAAGCTGCTGGTACTGCAGAACGAGCTATTCATCACCGTGATTGGAGAGCCAACAGCAGAGGCTGCCACTCCAAAAATTGGCGACATCATTGGCGGCAAGCGCGCGCTCAACGTCGCTCAGGATCCTGCAGGTGCCACTTGGACCATTCAGTTGAGGGTCTGACGTGAGTAAATACACAGGCCTCAACGGCAGCTTTGCTGAGAACATCCGCCAGTTTGCCGAGCAGGCCCAGGCCGGGCTCGACGCCACCTTCCGCGAAATCGTGATCGAGATTGGCAGTAGCGTCATCCGGATGTCTCCGGTGGGCAACCCCGAGATCTGGGCCGCGAACGTGGCGCATCGCGCTACCAATACCCGCGCTGCCGATCACTACGATTTCAAGGTCGCCGTGCGCAATACCCTCATCAATCTCGATGAGAACAATTTCGCCAAGGCCGGGAAGCTCAAGCGCGGCGTGAAGTACGCCAAGCCACTGACAAAGACCGAGCGCGACCAGAACTTCAACGTGAATGGGCTGGTTGCCGGCAAGGATTACGTCGGCGGCCGATTCCGCGGGAACTGGCAGTTCTCGATCGGGGCGCCGGCAGAAGGCGAGCTTGATCAGGTCGATCCGGCCGGCGGCGTCACGCTGGCGAAGCTCAGGCTTCAGGTCGAGCAGCTGACCCTCGGGCAAACGGCGTACATCGTGAACAACCTGCCATATGCGGTGCCGCTCGAGTATGGCCATTCCAAACAGGCACCGGGCGGCATGGTGCGTATCACGCTTGCGCGATTCCAGCAGATCGTCGACGAAGCCATCAGGAACAATCAGGTATGAGCCACAACATCATCGCTTCGATCTACGAAGCCCGGCTGATCGCTTGGGCGAAGGCTTTGCCGACACCCATCAAGGTCGTCGTCGAGAACGAGGCCTATGAGCCCGGAAATGGTGTCACCTACCTGCGAGCTTTCACTTTGCCGGGCGACACCGCAAGCGGCACGCTTGCCGGTGATCACAAGCTGTTCACGGGGGTGTTTCAGGTCAGCATCGTGACACCAGCAGGGAAGTATCGCGGCGCGGCCGGCGCGTTGGCTGACCAGATCGCCGCGCTGTTTCCGCTGTACGAGCGAAACACGAAGGGCGCGCTGACCGTGGTGACCATAACGCCGGTCGATCAGGGGCCAGGTATTCCAGGCGACATGACCTTCACCGTACCGGTGTCGTTCATGTACCGAGCCGATACCGACTGATCTGCTGAGGTAGAATCCCGTCATCAACTCTTAAGAGCTATTGGTGATGGATGAAAATCGGAAGCAACGGCTTCAATACCTCGGCGAAATGGTGGATGCCCACTGCTATCGAAACCGTGAGGAAATTGGCGGGAGCGACCGGTGCCTATGCACTGGGTGCGGCGAATGGCTGAAGCCGGCCGAAATCATAAAGTGGTACGAAGAACTGCATGCTTGTTGCCCACACTGCGGGCTCACCGGCGTGGTTGTCGGTTCGAAGTCCGGCATACCGCTGGATGAAGTGCGTAACAATATGAAGCTTGAGTAGCAACATCTAAACCGCCCATTGGGCAAACCCAGAACCCGCCATTGAGCGGGTTTTGTCATTTCTGAAGAGAGGAAAACCCATGGCCTGCATTCAAATGCCCAACGGCGCGACGTTCGAAATTGCTTCCGCCTATGGCGCTGCAATCCCATTCACTGCCTTGACCAATGCCAACCCGGCAGTGGCGACCGCGGCAGCCCACGGTCTGGCCGAGGGCGACATCATCGCCCTCAGCTCTGGCTGGACCCGCCTGGACGGCCGCGCCGTGCAAGTCGGCGAGATTGCCAGCGGCACCTTTGCGCTCGATGGCGTGAATACCACGAACATTCAGCAGTATCCGGCCGGCTCGGGCGTCGGTGCCGCCCGCGAGGTAACGACCTTCACTGAGATCTCGAAAATCACCGAGCTCGGGTCGAGCGGCGGCGACCAGCAGTTTCTGACGTTCGGCTTCCTGGCTGACGATGATGACCGCCAGATGCCGACCACCAAGAATCCGATCACCCTGACCATCACGGTCGCCGACGATCCGTCGCAGCCCTATGTCGATGTCTGCGAGGCCGCGGACGACGACAAACAGGCCCGCGTTCTGCGCCTGAACCTGCCGGGCGGCAGCCGCATCATCTACAACGGCTACGTCTCGATCACTTCGACCCCGACCATGTCGCGCAACAACCTGATGACCCGCGTTATCAGCATCGCACTGACCGGTCGCCCAACCCGTTACAGCGCCTCGGCGTAAGGAAGGCACATGGCAAAGTTCACACTCGCCCGGAATCCAACCTTCAACCACGTCGTCATGCTGCCAACGGTTGGTGGCGACCCGGTCAGCGTTGGGTTCGAATTCAAATATCGCGATCGCACCGAACTGGCCGGGCTCTACGCGGAGTGGGGTGAGCGTCACAAGGCGCTCAAGGAGAAAGCGGAAGAGGCCGGCATTGAGCAGTTCACGGCTTTGCTGATTGATCTGCAGGTCGAGCAGTTGAAGGCGATTGTCGCCGGCTGGGATATCGCCGAAGAGTTCACCGACGAAAACCTGCGCATCCTGGTCAAATCCATCGCCGCCACGCCGGGCGCGGTGCTGGCCGCTTATTCCGATGCGTTCAGCAAGGCGCGCTTGGGAAACTCCTAAGCGTCTCCCGCAAGCTGTACGAGCCGGGGCCGTCAGCCGAATCGCTGGCGGCCTTCGGCCTTTCTCTTCGTGACATACCCGATGAGATCTGTGAGGTCTGGCCTGATGTCTGGCAGGCCTTCAAGGTCTTCGAGGCGATGGGCACCCAGTGGCGTACAGGCGCGTGCGGCGCTACCGGACTCGATTACACGTCAATTCGCCATGTCGCCGGATTTCTCGGCCTTACCCGCCTGGAGGTCGCCGACGTCTTTCCAGACATCCGTGTCATGGAAGCTGAAGCCCTGCGGGTGATGGCGGAACAGAGGGACAGTAAATGAGCACCACTTTCGCGTCCCTCGGTATCGAGGTGAACTCCTCGTCGGCATCCAAGGCGGCTGACGATCTCGACAAACTGGTCGACTCGGCAGTTGATGCCGAAAAGGCGATTGATGATCTCGGTAAGTCTGGCGAGGACCTGGCCAACACCGGCAAGAAGATCAGCCAGGCCGAGAACGAGGCTGCTCAGGGCATCGACAAAGCCACGGGCGCCAAAGAGCGCCAGGTCGATGCCAGCCGCAAGGCAGGTGCCAGCGCGGCCAGTGAAATCGCAATCATCAGCCAGCTCGACAAGGCGATGTCCGGCAACATCGGCAGCATGGAGCAACTGATCCAGGCTGAAGGCTTGCTGGAACGCGCTCGCAAGGGCGGTCTCGTCACCATCGAGCAGCAGGAGTCCTATCAGGATCGGCTTGGCAAGGCGTATGAGCGGATCGAGAAAGCCGAAGCCAAGGAGATGGCGCAGAAGCAGCGGCTGATCGACGCTGAAAACCGTCGGATCGAAGCGTTGAAGCGCACGGTCAACGGTATTGACCCGGTTACTGCGAAGTTGGCAAAGCTGGAGGCGCAGGAGAAAGCGCTCAACGATCTGTACAAGGCCGGCCAGATCGACGCGACTCGTTACGGTGAGGCGCTGGCGAAGATCGGCAAAGACCGTGACGGCCTGACCGCGACAGAAACTGCATTCGACAAGCTGAAGCTCGGCACCCGCCAGGCGCAAGAAAACGTGATGCAGCTGACCAATGCCCTGCAGTCTGGGGATTGGGGGAGTGGTGCGCGGGCTGTCGCTCAGTTGGGCGCTGGTGCGGGCGCGTCTGCCAAGAGCCTGGCAGCAGCGCTGATTCCCGCCGGCTTGCTGGCCGGTGTCCTCGGTGCGCTGGGTTACGCCTACTTCGACGCACAGAAGCAGGCTCGTGAGTTCAACGTCGCCATCAACGGCGGATCGAACGATGCCGGGCAGAGCATTGCCAGTCTCAAGGTGATGGCTGACACCGCTGGGGCGATCACTGAGAACTTTGCAGGCGCCCGGGAGGCGGTGATTGCACTGGCTTCCGGTGCCGCTACCAGCGGCGTCCAAATGCAGAACCTGGCTCAGGCTGCCGCAGCAATTGGTGAGGTGACAGGGAAGGGCGCTGGAGACATCGCCAAGTCGCTCGCGAATGCCGGTGACACCGCCACAGAAGCTGCGGAGAAGATCAGCGACCAGTATGGGCTGCTCACCTACGAGCAGTACCAGACGATCAAGGCGATTGATGATCAGGGAGACCATCAGCGAGCGCTGGACACCCTGAGTGAAAATCTCAATCAGTCCGCCCAGGAGCGCCTGAAGAGCTACCGCGAATCGCTGTCCGATATCGAACGTGACTGGGATCGAGTGAAGGTGGCCATCAAGGGCGCCTACGCTGAAGTCCGGTCAGAGATTTTCCCTGACCTGGCAAAGCAGATCGAGATCACCCAGCGCGTGCTGGAAACCCGGAAAGGGGGAGGGGTCACAGGTGCGATATCGAATGGACTGAGCTCGCTCAATTCCTTTTTAGGGTTGAACGACGGTGAGAACGACGACTCGACGCCAGCACTGGAGGCCAAGCTTGCAGGACTGAAGGCGCGCTTATCAGCGAGCGAAAGCAACACTGCCGCGACTGGCGAAGCGACTCGGGCGAACAAGGAATTGATCGCTGTCCAGAAGGAGCTGGACAAGCAGATGGACAACCTGAATCCGCTCGCCAAGCGCCAGGAGGCGTACAAGAAGCTCGATGACCAGTTCACCAAGCTCTATCAGAACGCGGAGAAGACTGGCCAAAAGTCGCCGCTACTGGATGGTGTTCAGTTTGACGGGAAGAAATTTTCCGGTGGCGCCTACGACCAGTTGCGCAAGTCAATCGACGACCAAAACAAGGATGCCAAGGCGGGCGCTGGCAGCGTCGATCTATCCGGCTTCAATGACTCGAAAAATGCGCTCAATACCGTGCTCGCCGAGTACAAGAATGCTCAGAAGGAACTGGATGCTTCGCAAAAGGCTGGACTGATTTCGCAGGCTGACTACCTGCAAGCGCGTGAAGCCATGATCGGCAACGAGCGCGATGAGGTCACTGCTGCGTATGAGGCTGAGATCGCCGCGCTTGAAGCGGCGAAGGGCAAGGCAAGTACATCGGCTGCGCAGCGCATCCAGCTTGACCAGAAAATCGCCGACGCACGTGCCGCCATGGTCAAGGTGCAGCAGGACGCTGACACCGAACTGAGCGTACTGGCGAAGAACGAAGAGGGCCGGCTGAAGAAGCAGACCGAGGCCGTCAGCACCTATAGCAGCGCGCTGCAGCAACAAGTCAAAACTCTGCGTGAGCAGGGCCAGCGTGCGGCGGCGGGCATCGGCCTCGGCGATCGTCAGCGTGATCTGATGAGCCAGCAGAACGGCATCGACGATCGCTTCAATCAGCAGAAGCTGGATCTGGCGAACCAGTACGGCGATGGCTCGCGCGGCATGAGCCTCGACGAGTACACGCAGAAGCTGGCGGCACTGAAGGCCACTCAGCAGGATCTGCACGATACGGTTCAAGCCAACTACGACGAGATGACGGCAGCCCAGGGCGACTGGAGTGCCGGAGCCTCGTCGGCATGGCAGAACTATCTGGAGTCCGCACAGAATGCGGCGGAACAGACGAAAAGCCTGCTCACCAATGCATTCAGCTCGGCAGAGGACGCTGTAGCCAGTTTCGCCATCAACGGCAAATTCTCGTTTTCTGACTTCACCAAATCGGTGTTGGCGGATATGGCGAAGATCGCCACTCGACAGGCTACTTCTCAAGGACTCAGCGCTCTGTTCGGTATTGCTGCATCAGCAGCTGGCTCCTACTTCGGTGGCGGCGGCGGGAATGGATTGGCCGCTGGATCTGCCGGTGCCGTGTCTTCAGATCTCGGAGCATCGCAGGCCGGCTACACAGGGTTTGATCTCTCCGGATATCGGGCTGCTGGCGGGCCTGTTGCGCCGAACTCTCTGTACGAAGTCAACGAACTGGGACCGGAGCTCTACAACGAGGGCGGCCGGTCGTTCCTGATGACCGGTGCCAACGGCGGTAGCGTCACGCCGTTGACCACCGGCGGCGGGCCTGCTCTGGCCGCAATGTCCGGCGGTGGCGGCAACACGTACAACTTTCCGGTAGCGGTCTCGGTGCAGACTTCTGGGAGCGACGGGGCAGGTGTTTCGCAAGAGACAACCAACCAACTTGGCAAGAGCATCCAGCAGGCTGCGAAAACCGAAGCGGAAACAGCGATTGCCCGAGCGCTGCAGCCGGGCGGTTCGATCTGGCGTCTGACAAATGGGAGGGCCTGATGGCCATCGAGAAATTCACCTGGCCAACCGAGCGCGGGGAAACACCCGATATCAATTATCGGGTGCGCACCTCGAAGTTTGGCAACGGCTACGCGCAGAATGTCGGAGACGGCCCGAACAACAAAGAGGACTCCTACCCGGTTACCTGCGTCGGCCAAAAGGCCGCGGTGCTGGAGATCATGAAATTCCTCGACCGGCACGCCGGCGCGAAAGCGTTTCTCTGGATAACGCCGCTCGGCGAGCTGGGGCTATTCACCTGCAAAAATCCCGCTCCCACACCAATGGGCGGCGGGGTCTTCAAACTCACCGCCACGTTCGAGCGGGCATTCCAACCATAAGGGGCAATCATGCCGCTGATCAGTGACATCCAGGTGCTTGAGCCTGGCAGCGAAGTGCTGCTCTTTGAATTGGACGGCACGGACTACGGCGCGGACGTGCTGCGCTTCCACGGGCACGCGATCCCGCACACGGCGGCGGAGTTGATCGCCGCCGGCGACGACGCGGACCAGCTGCCGGCGAAGGCGATTTACTGGCAGGGGAACGAATACAGCGCCTGGCCGATGCAGATCGACGGCATTGAGGCAAACGGTGACGGCACCGCGGTGCGGCCAACGCTGTCGGTCGGCAACGTTAACGGGCGCATCACCGCGCTCTGTCTGGCGTTCGAGGATCTGCTCGAGTTCAAACTGACGATGCGGCACACGCTCGGCACCTACCTCGACGCGGCGAACTTCCCGGCCGGCAATCCAACGGCAGATCCGACGCAGGAGACGATCGAGGTCTGGTACATCGACCAGAAGACGAACGAGGACGGGGAAACGGTCAGCTGGGAGCTGGCCAGCCCGGGCGACGTCGGCAATGAGTCCATCGGCCGGCAGGCTACGACGCTGTGCCACTGGTGCCTCACCGGCGGATATCGCGGGCCGAGCTGCGGCTACACCGGCCCGTACGTCACGAAAGACGGCGCTGTCACCGACAACCCCGAACTGGACGAATGCGATGCCACGCTGGGCAAGGGATGCATCCCACGCTTCGGCGAGGGCAACCCGCTGCCGTTCGGTGGATTTCCCGCAGTTTCGCTGATCGCACGGAGCTGACATGCGCAAACACATTCTCAACGCGATCCAGGCGCACGCGGCGGCTGAGTACCCGAAAGAGTGCTGCGGGCTGTTGATCGCCGTGGGCCGCAAACAGCAGTACTACCCATGCCGAAACGTCTCAACCGAGCCTAACGAGGAATTTCGAATCGACCCGGAGGAATACGCGGCGGCCGAAGATGTCGGCGAAGTGATCGGCGTGGTGCATTCACATCCGGATGCCACCAGCCGGCCTTCGCCGCGCGACATGGCCATGTGCGAAGCGACCGCGTTGCCCTGGCACATCCTCAGTTGGCCCGAGGGCGATCTGCGCACCGTCATGCCTTCCGGCGAGGTGCCGCTGCTCAAGCGGCCATTCGTGCACGGTGCCTGGGACTGCTGGCAGGTCTGCGCGGATTGGTACAAGCGCGAATGGGGGCTGGAGTTCGAAGCCTTCAAGCGCGCCGATGGCTGGTGGGAGAGCAAGGACAACACCAGCCTGTACGAGGCGAACTACGAGGCCGCCGGGTTCTACAGGGTCGACCAGCCGCAGCGCGGCGACATGATCGTGATGGAAGTAGGTCGCACCGTATACCCAAACCACGCCGGGATCTTCCTCGGCGCTGACCCGGTACTGCCCGGCGAGGATGCCGCGACGTTCGGCTCAGGGCCTTTCCTGCTGCATCACCTGTACGGCCGGCCATCGGAGGTCATCGTTTTCGGCGGGCCTTGGCTGGATAGAACTCGCCTGATTCTCAGGCACAAAGATGCACAATCGAGCACATGATGCGGCGCAGCCGAGGGAGATATTGATGAGCAAAGTAAAACCGAAAAATAAGCCGGTCACCGACTTCCCTGGCCATGCTGACGCAGGGAAGCTACTGCAATGGATCAGTTGTCAGATTTCGGCGACTCAACTGGGTGCAAACCTTTTATCAGCGCTCGAAGCGCCAAATGATTGCCCGATGAGCCATCAGCGTAATCTCGATCAAAGGGCAGCGCTTCCATAAGTTCCTGCGCGGCATTGCTGATTTTCGTGCGCTTCGACACATCCAGGCTAGCAAGGGCTGTCCCAATTAGGGTGATCGCTGCGAGGGTGCCCGTCTCGAATGAACTCAGAACTTTCTTTTCACTCATTTGTTGCTCCTTGCGTTATTCGCGCCGAGATTGGCGCAATCCCAGTCCTTGGGCTTGCAGGCAAAGGACCGGGGAATCCCTCTATTTTTAGCGAACTTGGTAGAGACCAGACAAAAGAAATTGAGCCAGCGCATATGGTCGCCCTTCCTTTTTCTGGTAAATATCCAAATACTCTTGTGCACCGTCGACGCGCCCAGCAAGGCATTCAGCATGCTGTATATGGTTTCTAATCATGCTGAAATTTTCATTGCCCATGCGCTCGCTCAGAAAGGCTGCAGCGAAGCCTTGGCGAATGTGTGCATCGTATTCTTCCCCAGATACCTTTCCGTTTTTTGCTACCTCTATTGCTGCTTGGTAAACCCCAAAGCAGTAGCCGAGCGCGTAGTAGGTGTGACTCCTGGCGTAGAACTCCTTGAGTGCACCGCCAAGTTCGAATTGCATATGTATGATTCTGGTACCTAACTCAATGCTTTCAACTCGCGACTTTTCTTCCGACTTACCCTTACTAAACCAACCCATGGTCTACCTCGGCGCGATTACTGTTTGATTGGGAGTGGCACAAAACTACCTGTCCGGCCACAAGATGCGCTACTGGCTTTACGTCCACACTGGATGCCCGGACAGTGCCGAGCTAAAGTGCAACCTTTCCCACAGGAGTGACCTGCATGAAGTTGATCGTAGGAGCGTTGGCGGTAGCGCTGTTGGTGGGGTGTGCTACTTCGCCAACGCCTTCCAATGAAGCCAAGCAGGCGCCGGCCAATCAGCTGTCGGCGTACCAGGTCAAGCCATCAGGAGCGTACGGGACACTGCAAGTGATCCGTGACTCTGGGCAGACCGGCAGCTTTTGCGCGATGGCAGTTTTTATCGATGGCAAACAGGCCGCCAAGCTCGAGCCGGGCCAGAAAGCATCGTTCTACCTGCCGCCGGATTCGGTTTCAGTCGGCGCGGCTTACACCGGCTCTGGCATCTGCTCGATGGGGGCTGCGCGAGTGGAGCGGGAAGCGATCGTTAAAGACGGAGCGGTCAAGAAATACCGTGTTTTCACCGGGGGCGATGGGCAGATCGACATACTGCCCACGACCCTCTGAACAGACCGCCTCCGGGCGGTTTTTTATTGCCTGGAGAATGGCATGTGCTCAGCAATTACCTACACGCCGATGACGAAAGTGATGCTGTCCGGTTCGCTCGCCAAGAAGTTTTTTCGAAGCAAGCAATTCCTTCTCGACGGCGGATCCGCGGTGGAAGTGTTCCGCGCGCTCAATGCAACCATCGACGGTTTCGCTGAAGAAATTAAACGGCTGGAGCGCCTTGGGCTGAAGTTTGCGATCTTTCGAAATCGCGCAAACATCGGGATGGATGGATTCGATCTCGGCGGTACGCGCGAAATTCGCATTGTTCCGGTGATTGCTGGGAGCAAGCGCGCCGGTGGACTGCAGACCATTATCGGCACAGTGATGATCGCCGCTGCCTACGTACTGTCGTTTACTCCGTTTGCAGCCGCATCACCGTTTTTGTATGCGGCCGGCGCTTCGATGGCGATCGGCGGCGTGATCCAGATACTCAGCCCACAAGCCTCAGGCTTGAAGCAGAGCGCATCCCCCGAAAACTCACCGTCCTACGCCTTCGGCAGCGCCAAAAACACCACAGCGAGCGGCAACCCGGTACCGATCTGCATCGGCGAGCGCCGGTGGGGCGGGATGATCATCTCGGCGTCGATCTTGGCTGAAGACAAGGCGTAATTTTCAGTTGTTGGTGTTACATTTGCGCGTTTCGTAGGAGAGAAGATCATGCAAAGGATTATCACAGCGGTAGTAATCGCGCTGGCATTCGTTGGTTGCACAGCCTCGCCTCAGGAAATGAGGGCAGACGGTCCGATGAAGACCTTCATTTCTGCTAAGCCTGAGCAAGAGGTGGCTGAGTGCATCCTTTACGCTTGGCAAAACGAATCATTGGCTGGCGCTCACTACAATGTGACCCTTCAGCCCAAGCCTGGCGGTGGCAAGACCGTCGTTAGTGCAAATTATCGAGAGATGGTCGACGTGACCCATAGCAATGGGCGAACGAAGATTGAGTTCTATTCCGACAGTAGCATGAGTTGGATATCGGATCGCCGCGCCGCGAGCGCCAAGACCTGTATCTAGAGTTTCCCCATCTGCCCGCAGTGTTGGAATCTCCACTGCGCTGATAACAACCTAACCCGCTTCGGCGGGTTTTTTTATGTCTGGAGGAAAGCATGGGCGCAGCGCAACAGATCGAGATCCACGGCGAGAAGGGCGGCAGCAGCAAGCCGAAGTCGCCGGTCGAAGCCAGCGACAGCCTGCGCTCGACCAACCTTGCGAAACTGCTGATCGCCGTGGGCGAGGGCGAGTTCGACAGCGTCCCAACCGATTACGACATCTACCTGGACAACACACCGATCCGCGATGCCAGCGGTAACTACAACTTCCCGAACGTGAAGTGGGACTGGCGCCCGGGCTCGGTGGATCAGACCTACATTCCGGGCATTCCGTCCGTGGAGAATGAAACCTCGCTGAACATCGAGTTGCGCAGTGATGCGCCGTGGGTGCGCTCGATCAGCAACACCCAGTTGTCGGCGGTGCGCATGCGCCTGGCGTGGCCTGCACTGCAACGGTCGGACGATGAAGGCAATGTCGGCGGTTACCGGATCGAGTACGCCATCGACGTGGCCACCGACGGCGGCGCATATCAGCAGGTGCTGGTGGACGCTGTCGACGGCAAGACCACCACGCGCTACGAGCGCTCGCGCCGCATCGACCTGCCGACCGCAACCACGGGTTGGCAGATCCGCGTGCGCCGCCTGACGCCGAACCAGAACAGCAACAAGGTTGCCGACACCATGCTGGTGGCTGGTTATACCGAAGTGATCGACGCAAAGCTGCGTTACCCGAACACCGCGCTGCTCTACATCCAATTCGATGCCGAGCAGTTCACCAACATCCCGGCGGTGACCGTGAAGTGCAAGGCCCGTCGCTGGATGGTGCCGAGCAACTACGATCCTATCCTGCGCACCTACACCGGGACGTGGGACGGCTCGATGAAATCGGCCTGGACCAATAACCCGGCGTGGATCACCTACGGCATCTGCACCGAAGACCGTTTCGGCCTTGGAAAACGCATCAAGCCGTTCATGGTCGACAAGTGGGAGCTGTACCGGATCGCCCAGTATTGCGACCAACTGGTGCCGGACGGCCTCGGCTGTCAGGAACCACGCTTCCTCTGTGACATGAACCTGCAGGGCAAGGCTGATGCCTGGTCGCTGCTGCGCGACATCTCGGCAATTTACCGCGGCATGACGTACTGGGCGCAGGGCCAACTGGTGATGCAGGCCGACATGCCGCGCGCGCAGGACTTCGACTACGTCTTCACCCGTGCCAACGTCATCGACGGTAAATTCTCGTATGGCAGCGCCTCAGCGAAGACCCGGTACACCCGGGCGCTGGTCAGCTACGACAACCCGGCGAACAACTACGACACCGACGTCATTCCGTTCGCTGACCTGGACCTGCAACGCCGCTACGGCGACCGGCCGACCGAGCTGAGCGCCATCGGCTGCACCCGCGCTTCCGAGGCCCAGCGCCGCGGCAAGTGGGCGATCTTGAGCAACAACCAAGACCGCACCGTGTCGTTCAAGACTGGCATGGAGGGCGTGATTCCGCTGCCTGGTCACATCATTCCGGTGGCTGACTCGCTGCTGGCCGGGCGGGAGGTCGGCGGGCGCATCTCGTCAGCTGCTGGCCGCGTAGTCACGCTCGATCGCGACACCCAGGCCAAGGCCGGCGATCGGTTGATCATCAACCTGCCGGGCGGCCGCGCCGAAGGGCGCACCGTGGAGAGCGTCAACGGCCGCGCCGTGACCGTCACGGTCGCCTACAGTGAACCGCCGACCGCGCAACTGCAGTGGGCGCTCGACGCTGACGACCTGGCAATACCGCTGTACCGGGTTTTACGCACCAAGCGTACGACCGAAGGCGACTTCGAGATCAGCGCGCTGCAGTTCGAGCCGAGCAAGTTCGCGCACATCGACACCGGTGCACGCCTGGAAGATCGTCCGATCAGTGTGATTCCGATCACCGTCGTACCGGCGCCGGCGAGCGTGTCCCTCGCATCGACGTCGTCTGTGGTGCAGGGCCTGGCCGTGGCCACCATGACCATCAGTTGGCCTGCCGTGGACGGCGCAGTCGGCTATGACGTGGAATGGCGCAAGGACAGCGGCAACTGGATCAAGCTGCAGCGCACCGGCATGACCAACGTGGACGTGGTCGGCATCTACGCCGGTGCTTACGTGGCGCGGGTCCGCGCGGTGAGTGCATTCGACATTTCGTCTCAATGGCGCAACTCGATCCTGACCAACCTGAAGGGTAAGCAGGGACTGCCGCCGGCACTGAGCTATCTGACGGCCACGCCGCTACTGTTCGGCATCTATCTGAAATGGGGCTTCCCTGCTGGCGCTGAGGACAGCCAGCGGACAGAGATCTGGTATGGGCCCACGACGCAGCTTGATGCGGCCACGAAGCTGACAGACTTGGCTTATCCGCAGAGTGACTTCTCCATGCTCGGCCTACGCGCTGGCGTGACGTTCTACTTCTGGGGCCGGATCGTCGACAAAATCGGCAACATCGGGCCGTGTTACCCGATCGGCATGGGTGTGCAGGGGCAGTCGAGCGCGGACGCGGCGGCAATTTTGGAGATGATCGCCGGCGAGATCGGTCGCACAGAGCTGGGTCAGGATCTGCTCGACGAAATTGACAAGATCCCAGGCCTTCAGGCTCAGATCGATGCGCTCGACGGATTGAAGGGTTACGACCCCGAAGCCACTTACGAAGAGTACGACCTAGTGGTGCAGGGCAAGCGGATCTACCAGGCCACTGGCCCGGTACCGGTCAATATGCCGCCGCCGAATCCGCTCTACTGGCTCGACGTGGGCCAAACCGTGGAAACCGCCAATGGGCTTGCCCAGCAGGTGGCGACCAATACTGCCGAAATCACCGAACTCGACGGCGTTGTTACTGCACAGGCGACTGCCTTTCAGGCGCTGCGCGCATCTTTTCGTGATGATAATGGTGAGGGCGAACTGGCTGATGCGTTGAAGGGCTGGAGCAGTACTGCATCCATTGCAACCGAAGAGCGGGTGAGGGCATCGGAGAACCTGGCCAGCGCACAAAAGCTCACCACTCTTGATTCCAAGGTTGGCGAGAACGAAGCCAGTGTCATTGATCTCCGGAAAACGGTTGCTACTGACAAGGAAGCCACTGCGCAGGCGATTACACAGGTGAACGTGAAGGTCGGCGAGAACACTGCCGCCATTCAGGAGACCTCGACCGCGTACGCGGATACCAGCGGAAAGCTGTCCACGATGTGGTCGGTGAAGATGCAGGTCACACAGGATGGCAAGTACGTCGCGGCGGGCATTGGGCTCGGCATTGAAAACACGGGTGCCGGTCTCCAAAGCCAGTTCCTGGTGAGTGCTGACCGGTTCGCCATCGTCAACACGATTGCCGGTGGCGCAATCTCGGTGCCTTTTGCAGTGCAGGGCGGCCAGGTGTTCATGAACTCGGCGTTTATTCAGGACGCCTCGATCGGCAACGCCAAGATCGGTTTCTTCATCCAGTCGGACAACTATATCGCTGGCGTTCAAGGATGGCGTATCGACAAGGCGGGCAACTTCGAGCTGAACAGCCCGCTTGGCGGTGGAGCCCGCCAGACCATCAACAACAACGGTGGCAAGGTGTTCGATGAGAACGGCGTAAAACGCTACCAATGGGGGAACCTGGCTGTATGAGTAATTATGGCATGAGGATCTGGGGCGCCGATGGCGCCCTTCAGATCGACGAGAACTCATTCACGATTCGAGTTGCGCTATCAACATTGGTGACTTTTGCGGTAGGGGCGTCGAAGGGAAGTCAGGATTTCGCAGTGCCTGGTGTCGGCCCCGGCAATGGTACCGCCATCGTGGTTCCGACTGGAGCCTACAGCGCTTCTCAAATGCAATTTGAAACCGAGATGCTCGACGGTGTGGTCCGCGTCTACAACCACACACGTACATATGCGGCGAGCACAACATCGTCCGGAACCATGCGGCTGATCGTGATGAGGTGGAGCTGATGGCATATGGCGTTCAATTCACCAACAACAGCAATGTCGTCACGCTTGATTCCGAGTTCGCTCGATTGATGGTGATTTCCTCGGGAAGGTTCTCCCCGACTGAGGAGGGCGGCCTCGGTTCAACGACGTATTTTGCGAGACCGGTCACATCGCTGGAACCGCCGCTGATCTTCGTCCGTCCGGACACTGTCAACTCAATCGCAGGCCTTTGCCAGATGCGTCTCATCGGATCGGCAGGGAACTGGACGGGGTTCTATGTTCGAGCCTACAACGTGAACACAGCGCAGCCCAACGGTCGATACTTTGTTGCTGCCTTCGCGGCGCAGGAAGTTGCTCAGTACGGGATGCGTTTGTGGGATGGTACCGGGAAGCTGCTGTTCGATTCTGGCACACCGAATGCCAGCTTCACCCGGGCGTTCCAGAATTGGAATTACGTCACGTATGACCTGGATGCGCAGGGCCTTACTCGGATCTACTACTCGGTGCCGTTCGATTTTCCGCAGAACGAATTCATGCTGCTCAATACGTTTGGCATGTCCATGACTTCTGGTAGCGCGATTCCTCGAAACCTCTACTGCTGGTGGGATTTTCCCAACAGCAAGCTCTACGCCATCACGGTTGCGGCTTCAAACCCGTTCGCTTTTTTCCTGCCGGCTGTGTTCGCCAAACAAGCCGCTTAACTTTTTATAGGAAGTTGCCATGCCCTGGTACAAAGCCGGGACGGTTTCTGTCGTCCAAAATTCCAATGCAGTGATCGGCGCAGGTACCGCATTTATTGCCAACGCCCGTGTCGGCGATGCTTTCCGCGGCCCAGACGGCGGCTGGTATGAAGTGACAAACATTGCCAGTGAT